>NZ_NHPE01000040.1:0-25010 GCF_002252895.1 Halorubrum sp. Eb13
GTCGTCGTCTCGTGTACCTCCGCGTCGTAGAACGGAAGATCCGCTTTTCAGGGACCGCCGGGATCGACGACACGGATTTACTACGTGGGGGTCTATTCCGAGCAATGGCACAACGATCCCTCCTCGTTCGCGCGCTGTGGTTCGTGTTCGTCGGCTGGTGGGCGACACCGATCGTCGTCAACACCGCGTGGCTGCTCAACGTCACGGTCGTCCTGCTCCCGGTCGGCATCAAGCTGATCAACCTCGTGCCGACGGTGCTCACGCTCGCGGAGCCGCGGTCGCTTTCGGCGCCCGAGTCGGCGCGGGGGCAACGCTCGCTCGCCGTCCGAGCGATCTACTTCATCCTCGTCGGCTGGTGGCTGAGCCTGCTGTGGGCGAACGCGGCGTCGTTCCTCGCGGTCACGGTCGTGGGGCTCCCGGTCGCGATCTGGATGCTCAACCGGCTGCCGTACGTCACGTCGCTGTACCGGTTTCACGGGTGACGCCGGCGGTCGCTGCCCGGTCGCCGAGATGCGGATTCGCCTGCCGCAACCCGCCTGCTCTGTGTGTGACGCTGATACAGACCGGGCCACGTGACCGGCATGCGCGCTGTATTCAGCATCGCTTTGCAAGGCGGCCCCCAGCGGAGAACTGCAACAGCGCCGGGGTCCGAGGGCCTGACAGACCCGCGATTCATCGGTTCCATTTCGGCGGATGTGATCGCGTCAGACAGCCGTCTCGACGGAAACCGGAATCGGAATTCAAATAGCCGTCTCGCTGTAACAACAGGTGTTCAAATGACAGAGGATAGCAGTTCCGGGCGCGTTCCCAGCCAACCCGTCGTCGTCCAAGAGAATACCCATCAGAACGAGATACCGGAGAATATCGACTCGGAGCTGTATTCGGCAGACAGTCCCGACAATTCGTTCCACGAATTCAAGATCGAGCGGGGAGACGACCTCGTAGAAGCGCTTCGAGAGAACGGCTACACGGTGGAGTTCAGAGACCGGTAGCGTTCGACTTTGGACGCCGTTGAAACCAGTCGAAGCGGATAGGGTCGGTGGTCGGAATACGGAGGCCCGTCTGGCCCGTGAGTAAGTGCGTCGGCTTCTACCCGTTGCCGGTCCGCTCGACGACCGGTGACGCGCGGCGCTCGTTCGGGCGGTCACTCCGAGCCACCGATCAGTCCAGGTTCAGCCGCACGTCACCCATCTGTTTCCCGCGGGCAACGAGGGTGGTGCCGTACTCGGTGCGTGTTCGACCCCATGCTTCGAGCGCGTCGTCGACCGACCCGTGGCTCGCAAGTGCGTCGGCGAGCGCGGTCGCATCGCCAGCCGCCTTCGCCGTCCCGGCGGCCGTGTGCGGCCGGGCAACGAACGCGGCGTCACCGAGCAGACACGCCCGACCCGCGACCATCGCCGGCACCGTCAGGTCGTAGATCGCCTGTACGAAGAGGTCCGGCGTCTCGCCCACGAGCGTCTCGAACACGGGCGGAAGCGTCGCTGCGCGCTCTCGCTGTCGGCGACCCACCGGTTCGCGCAACCGACCCGGTGAGACGGAGAACCGTCGTTCGGTATCGCTCGTATCCGTGAATATCGCACGCCGGTCCCGCCCGTCTAGCGTGTCGTACCACACCCAGTTGAGTCGACGCGATCCTCGTTCTGTCTCGCCGTCCGGGCCCGGGATGAAATACGCGAGGATGAGCTGATCGGTCCCTTGGTAGAACGTGAAGGTCCCGTCGAAGGCCTCGACACACCCGGCCGGAAGGGCCGCTTCGTCGACGACGCCACGCCACGCGACGTAGGATGCGAACTCCGGTTCCACGTTGGGATGCAGGTGAGCGCGCGTCGTCGACTGGCCGCCCTCCGCGGAGACGACTACGTCGGCAGTCCGTTCCGTCCCGTCATCGATCGTTACGGTCGCCGTCTCGGGCGTCACGGCTGTGACCGCTGTCCCGGTCCGGTATCGCTCGTCGGGGAAGGCGTCGCGGAGCTGTCGATAGAGCGCGTCCCACGACGTGAACACCATCGTCTCGGACACGGCGCGTTCGACGTCACCGCTCTCATCGAGAAACCGGCGCTCGTGAGACCGCGTCGTGATCGCTTCCGGGTCGACGAGATCGTGATCGCCGAGAAACCGTCGGATGTTCCGTTGGGCGACGATCCCGCCGCCGCGGCTTTTGAGCGCACCTGCCGACCGCTCGTAGATCGTCGGACGGTGGCCCGACCGTGCGAGCGCAATACCCGTGAAGAGCCCCCCCATCGATCCGCCGGAGATGAGGACGTCGAGACCGGAACCGGACTGATGGGACCGTTCGTTAGACACACTGGTCCGTTACTGCGTGACAGGTGAAAGCCTACGGATCCGCCGATACGGCGTGGCTTCCCGCGCCGCTTGCCGTTTCACGTCGGGCGTGACCGTGTCGGAACCGTCGCCGTCGGCGACCCGCGTCCGCTGTTCGACCGACTCTCCGTCGACGGCGCTGGCCGTCGGTAACAAATTCGCGAGGTCTAGGCCGTCCCGCGGTCGGATATCGGTAGTTCCTCGGCAATGGCAACATCGTGTCCGGCGGCGTACCCGTTCAACGTGGCAGCGAGCGGCGATTCACGCAACTCGTCGTCGCCGTATCCCGCCGCCTCGAACGCGTCCGTGAACGAGGAGACGGACCGGAGCTTGTACTTCTGATGGTAGTCCTCAGCGGGATAGAAGCGCGAGAGCTGTTCGATGCGTGTGCCGATTCCGTCGGCGGTGAGCCCTCGCGTAGCGAGGAACTCATCGAGGACCGCTCGTTGGTCTTCCGTCTCGGCTAACACGATACTCTGATACTGTGTTTTCTTCGTCTGGTGCTGCGGGTTGTGCGACGTGAACACCCGATTCAGAAGGTCTCGATACGCTACCGCGTCGGGATCGAACTCGACTTGCACCACTTCCGTGTGGTCGCCTAACGAGCGATACGTCGGATCGAGTTTTGTTCCGCCGGCGTAGCCGACGCGAGTGCGAACGACGCCGTCCATCGCACCGAACTGGGCGTCGGGCCCCCAGAAACAGCCGATCCCGAACGTCGCCGTGGCAGTCTCCGCACTATCCATCGCGCGGCGGTCGTACTCGCGTATCTGTGTTTGTGTGAGCGTCATCGGGGTCACCAGTCTGGAGAGTCGCCGAAGCGCGGGTCGCGGATCCCACCGCATCTACCACCATTCAGGCTCGCAGACGTATATGCTGAGTGTCGGTCTCGCTGCGCAGTTACCGCGGAAAGACGCTCTCGGTGTCGTGAGTTGCCGGAAGGGGTCATTCGACCGTCCGTCCTCGCTCGTCTCCTCGCCACGCTCACTCGGCGCCCGTCGAGTCGGGCACGTCACAGGGATACCGTCTACTCTCTGGCCTTTCCCGAACGACTACTCTTCGAGAGAGCTGCGAAGCGCTCGTATCTCGTCACGAATTTGCCGCCACTGCGTCAGATCTCCGGGGATGCCGGATTCCCGTCGACCGTCTCCACCGAGACCGTCGTCGTTCGCTGCCGTTCGATCGACGAGTGCCCGGATGGCACGAGGGTCTTCGATCGCCCGGAACGAGAGGTCGTCCCCACCGGCGATTTCGAACGTCACTGAGCCGTATCCGAAAATCGACCCCGTGATGTCCTGCTCGAAGGAGCTGTTCTGGACGGTTTCGAGGTTCGCCTGTGTCACAGACCGGGTCAACACGCCGCGTTTCACGTAGAGTGCTTCCTCCGTTATCACGTACTGCACGCCTTGGAGAGCGAAATAGTTCCAAAGCGGGATCGCCGCTCCGAGTGGAACGACCGCGAGGAAGAGCGGGGTCCCTCTGGCAACGCTGACCACGATTCCGGAGACGATGAGGAGAACGCCGACCACGACTGCTGGAAGGACGGTAGTGACCCGCGGGCGGCCGGACCATTCGACCGATTCGGTGGTGTCGAGCGGGATCGCCGGATCTATCGAATCCGTCATGGCTGGCTACCGTTCATCAGCCGACTCTTCGTCGGCGGTAGCGTTCTCGGCTCTCGGGTTGCTACTCGCGAACTCACTGTGGCCGGTGCTCCCTTCACCAGTCGGTCGTTCGTCCGCCGCATTACCGGTGTTGGACGTCGTGGCCGATGTGTTTCCCGTCGTCTCCCGTTGTGCTTCGACGGTAGAGCGGATCGCTCTGAGTTCGACGAGGATCTCGTCAAGTACGTCGCGCGTGGTTTCACCTGATTCCGTCGTCGGTTCACCACGGCTGCCCTTCACGCGTTTGTTGATGCGCTCTTGAACCTCGCGCGGTTCGGGGACCGACCGGAACTGCATCTCGATACCGGAGCCGCCAGCGGTCGAGATATCGACGTTCCCGTAGCCGAACTGCGAGCCGAAGAATCCCTGGCTGTAGGACGTGTTTTGGACCTTTCCGAAATCGATGCGCTGGACGTCACGTGAGAGGATCCCCGTCTTCTTGTACAGTCCATCGGTCGTCACGACGTACTGCGTATTCTCGCGCTGGAGATAGGTCCCGGCGATGACGAATAACCCGATGAGGACGAGAGCGAGAGGGATTCCGACGACAAGCGCCGGGATCAAGCTGCTCTCGTGTGGTTTTCCGGACCAAACGATCTCTTCGTCTTCGTCGAGGGTTAACCAGTCGGCAGTTTCAGGGTCGATAGTAGATGGCTCGGACATGCGAGGCACTTTGTCAGATGACTGTATTAAAACCCGACGAGGCGATAGCGATCGCTGTCCCTCAGTACGTCGCTTGAGACGAACACGCGCCGTATGCGTCCTGGAGGAGCATCCCCCCGAAGTCCGAACAACGCCCCTTCGTACGACGACGGCGAAAACTGCTGATCGGTGGTTCGTCAGTCCCCACCGGCACTGATACTCAGGAACTCGAAGTCTGGGCTTCGAGAATCGAACCGAGACAGTGAGAACGGCCTGGTCGGGACTGGCGGATCCTCGCCGGTCGTGAGACACCGGACGAGCCGCCCGGCGACGGGTGCGGACATCACACCGCGTCCGTGGAATCCGGCGGCGATGACGAGGCCGTCGGGAGCGTCCGCCGGCGAGTCGATTATCGGACGCGTGTCGGGCGTTGCCCCGTCGATTCCCGCCCAGCCGTCGACCACACGGAGGCGACCATCTGCCCGGAGGAACCGCGGAACGAGGCCGGCGACGTGGTCCTGGAACGCTTCGTCGGCACGTTCGCTCGCTGCCGTGGGATCGTCCTCGGCGAACGACCAGCCGCCGACGAGGAGATCCCCGTTCCCCTCGCGACGGAAGTAGACGTGCTCGCCGGGAATCCACCCCATCGGGAAGGCGTCGGACAACGACGAGTCCGGACGCAAGACCAGACACTGCGTCCGGTACGGTCGAATCGGAACTTCCAGAATGGGAGTCAGTAACTCGTTGACGCGCCAGCCGGTGGCCACGAGGACGTTGTCGCTGCGTATCGCCCCGTCTTCGGTGTCGACGCCAGTGACTCGTTCGCCGTCTTCGAGGATCTCCGTTACGGTCACCCCGGTCTCGAAGCGAGCATCGTGCGCCTCGGCGTCGGACTGTAGCGTCGTCGTGAGTGTGTACGGATCGAGGTGACCTGTGTCTGTGAACCGAACCGCACCGGCGAACGATGATGGGTCGATCTGCGGCCACCGATCCTCGACCTCCGACGGCTCCAAAAACGCAACCTCAACTCCGTCCTTTCGAAGACGGTCCACGCGCGCACGTGCCTCGTCCTCACGGTCAGGGGTAACGAGTTCCGCGCTCGGCGTCTGGGTGTACTCGAACGAGCCCGTTCCGTCGTACCTTCTGAAGAAGTCGGTCGCGTAATCGGCGATCTCCGGGTAGTCCGTGTAGGAGGGCTCCATCGTCACCTCACCCGCTGCCCGTGCCGTCGCTCCGCTCGCGATCTGGTCGCGTTCGAGCAGGAGTACGCGATGGTCCGGCGCGAGCTCGCGGGCGGCCGCACAGCCGATCACGCCGCCGCCGGTGACACTGAACCCGTTGAGGCGGCCGCGACAGATCCGCAGACCGTCGATCTGGACGGTCGGGTCGTTCTTCCGGGGTTCAACGACGCCCACACGCACCTCCTGTCTGTCGGGATCGATCAGTTGGAGACCGATCTTGCCGACACAGACGACCGCGCCGAAGCGCTCTCAATGCTCGGAGAGAACGCGGCTACAACCGAGCCAGGAGATTGGGTGCTCGGCTACAACTTCGACGAAACGACGTGGCCAGACGAGGACGGACACCTCACCCGAACCGATCTCGACGCGGTGAGCGAAGATCACCCCGTCGCGGCGATGCGCGTCGACGGCCACGCCGCGGCTGTCAACAGTCTCGCGCTCGACCGAGTCGACCTCGATGGTGTGGAGCGTGACGTGAACCGTAACGACGACGGCACCCCGACCGGGGTGCTCGTGGAAGACGCCGCCGGCCGCGTGAAACAAGCGACGTACCCGCGCGGCGACAAGGCCCGCCGCGCACTGGCGGCGGCGACCGAGCGGGCACACGAACTCGGCGTCACGTCGGTTCAGAACATGTCGGGGCTCACCGCGCCACAGGAGTTCGGCAGCCCGATCCACGCAGCGTTCTTCGGCGCGTGGCGAGACGACGAGCTGGGACTCCGCGTGACCTTTTATGTGCACTCCGGGAAGGCGGAGTCGCTGTCGAACCTCGAGATCGCCTCCGGGTTCGGCGATGACTGGCTCCGGATCGGCGGGCTCAAGACGTTCTCCGATGGGTCACTCGGCGCACGAACCGACAAGATCTCCGGCACCTACGTCGACGACCCCGACAACGATGGGACGATGGTGACGACCGAGTCCGAGCTCCGCGAGCTGTTCCGGACCGCCGCCCGAGCCGATCAGCAGATCGCCACCCACGCGCTGGGGGACGTGGCGGTCGACACTGTGCTCGATTGCTACGAGGCGGTGCTCGACGACTACCGCGTACCGGACCCGAGACTCCGGATCGAACACCTGGAACTGGCGACCGACGCCGCGATAGCTCGGATGGCTGACCTCGGAATCGTCGCGAGTATGCAACCGAACTTCCTCCAGTGGGCCGGCGAAGACGGGATCTACGAGACCGTCCTCGGGAGCGAGGCCCGTGGCGGGAACAACCGTTTCCGGAGCGTCCGCGACGCGGATGTGCCGCTCGCGTTCGGCAGCGACACGATGCCGATCGGTCCGCTCCACGGCATCCACCACTCGGTCAACGCACCACACGACACGCAACGTCTCTCCGTCGACGAGGCGATCGCCGCATACACGCGGGACGCGGCGTACGCCGAGTTCACCGAAGACGAGAAAGGAACACTCGAATCAGGGAAACTCGGCGACGCGGTCGTGCTTGATGCGAACCCATTCGCGGAGCCGGAGTCGATCGCGGATATCGACATCGATATCACGGTCGTCGACGGCAAAATCGCGTACGAAAGCTCGACGTAATCGAGCCGTCCGCTCTCCGGATATCACCTATTCAGACGATCTCAGCTGAGGGAGTGCTCCAATACCGTCTCGTTGGGTCTCGCGTTATACAGCGCGTGTCGGTGGTGTGGGTACATCCTGAACTAGCGGCACGCCGACCCGATTCTGTTCGGTACGGGTTACGGACGGCGAAAATTAATCGTCTGCCTCAAGATCTTTCACTACCGTTGCAGGATTACCCTGTACGACCACATTCTCGGGTACGTCTTCTGTTACGATTGCGCCAGAGGCAACGACTGCGTTGTCTCCAACCGTTACGCCGGGGTTGAGAACTGCCTGGCCACCGATCCAGACGTTCTCACCGACCGTGACGGGATTGGCATATTCCTGACCGCTGATCCGTTCGTCCGCGTCGAGCGGGTGGGTTGCGGTGTAGATATGCACACTCGGGCCAAGCATACAATTCCGCCCGATCTCCACCCGGCATTCGTCTAACATCACGCAGTCGAAATTCGCGTAGAAGTTCTCACCAACGTGGATGTTGTATCCGTAGTCACAGCGAAACGGCGGCTCAACGTAGCATTCGTCACCAAGTGAGCCGAACAGTTCCTCTAACAGGTTCCGTTGCGTCTCAGCGTCGTCCGATGTCGTCCGATTATAGCGTCTTGCGAGTTTGCGAGCACGTTCCCGCTCGGTCAACAGTTCGGGAACGTCTGCGTCGTACGGCTCCCCGTTCAGCATTTTTTCTTTTTCACTGCTCATGACCTCGAATGATCACCGACTCAGATACGCGTTCCGAACCCTGTTCCCACAACAGTCAGCGTACCACCTGAACGCACGTAGAGAAGGAGTCTACCTCACCGAGCTCTCAGTTACCCATCGAGCACGATACGAGTCGGCCTCGCCGAACCGGCAGCGCTTATCATCCCGAACGATTGGCTCCGTGCTGATTGGCGACTGTTTGGCTTCACCCGGAAAATAGACTTCTACAGACACATTCACGAGTCATCCACTCATCGGCCGGCTCGTTCGGACTATTACACCCAGAGACCGAGGCGCACTGTGTATACAGCAACGCCCGAATCAACGACTCGAAGTCTGCCAATAACACCGGACCGATACAGAGCGTGAAGTCAGCACGAATATGTGTTACCGTATCTAAATGAGCGAACGGAGAAGCACCGTCTCCGGACATTGGTCGGGAAGTGGCTTGACGATGTTGAATATCAGTGCGGCTGATAGAACCCACTCATCGGTCATTACACGACCGGTGCGAACTCATTCGGACCCGGTCGAGTGTCGTATCATGCTGAGTGACGTACTATCCGGTGTCGTCACACCGACGATACGTCGTTCCGTTCGACAGCGCTCGTAATCGCTTTCGAGCAGATTCGGTACCGGCAGTGAGTGGCGCTGAGTCGTATTCGTCTTCACCAAGGTCTGAGAGCTGTGGCACCGCTCCGGTCTCAATACCCAGATCGTGCGGGTTAGCCAGATACGCCTCTGGGTTCGAGGGCAGCGTCGTAGATGATTTCACTTCGGTCGGCTGTTCGTTCGGAACGGACGTGTAGGCGACTCCGGTGCGAGTGAGAGCGCGCTGAACCGCACGGTCACGCCCACGAGCCAGTTGCGAGTGGTCTTCGTTCCACACGACTCGTTCGACTCCGATACTCCTCGCGATACGCCCCACGACGTCGGTCGGGTCTCCGTGCTGTATCACGAGATCACCGCCATGGCCTCGGTACCAGTCTCGAAGCTCGCGGAGCGAACCGAGCATGAACGCGACTCCCAACCCGTCGGCCCGTGACAAGATCGCATCGTCCAGCACGAACACCGACACCAAACGGCTATCCTCCTGTTTAGCAGCGGTGAAGGCGGTCGAAAGCGCCGGATTCGGACTTGGCTGAAGCGTACGACGGTGCCAATGCAACTGCACACATACTCATAGGGGCTTTCGGTAAGAAGGGTTGCGACGTCCGGCTAACGAAACGATTCAACCTGTGGTGGACCTCCCACCTCCCCACTGAGCACACAACCGTGCAAGACACGCGTCCCCTATTCGGCAGGGCTGCTGAAGCTTATCATCATAGTGTAGATACGACCGGACGCGGTAGTGTTGAGAGTATTTTTTCTGTTCACGTGACGGCCCGGAATATCGATCCGCGCGCCGATCGCGCGATCCGCGTCTCCTCACGGATACGTCCGAATCCGAACGAAACCGAACGAATGTTGAACAACCTATAACTGCCGACGGGCCTCCTCATCGAGCATGGACACGCGTCATCCCACTCGCAGTCGATCCGATCGCTTCCCCAGACGGCGGGTCATCGCGGCCGCGGCCGCCACCGGTGTGGGAGCACTCGCCGGCTGTCTGGGAAGTGATGGCGAATCGGGGACCGACGACGGCGGCGACACCGGCAGCGACGGCGCCGACGACGGCGACGCAGCAGGCGAGGGTTCCGATGGGTCCACGGGAGAGGCATCGGCGACCGCCTGGCGGACGACAGAGTTGACCGACGTTCTGACGGATGAGGCGTTTCGTATCGACGAACTCGAGGGACCGGTCGCCATCCAGTCGTTCGCCGTGTGGTGCCCGAACTGCGAGCGCCAGTCGGAGTCGCTGTCCCGCGTGGACGAGTCGGTCACCGTCGTCAGTCTCAACACCGATCCCAACGAGGACGCCGAGAAGGTGCGGAACCACGCGGAAGAGAACGACTTCGATTGGCGGTTCGCCGTCGCGCCGGCGGAGATGACCCAGTCGCTGATCGACGCGTTCGGAGCGGCGGTGACCAACGCCCCGAGCACCCCGATCATCGTCGCCTGTGATGACGGCGTCGCGGAGTTCTTCTCCGGAAGCCAGCAGTCCGCCACGGAGATCGAGGCGGCCGCCGACGAGTGTTGAGATGGGGCTCGCTACCGAGATCGTAACGTCGTTCACTCTCGGCGTCGCGACGCCGCTGTCGGCCGTCTGTGTGATCCCGTTGTATCCGGGATTCCTGGCCTTCCTCTCGAACCAGGACGACGACGCGCCACCGATCGCCGTCCTCGGCGTGTTGGTGTCGATGGGCGTGATCGCCTTCATGGGTGTCGTCGGCATCCTGTTCACGACGCTCCTCGAAACGTCGCTGACGGCCGTCGTGGAGCGCGTCTCGCCGCCGGCGTTCGCCGTCCTCGCGGTGCTAGGGGTCGTGTTAGTCGCGGATCTACACCCGCAGGCCGCCCTCCCCACGGTCGAACCGCCTCAGACGCGGTTCCCGTCGCTGTCGGCGTTCGCCTACGGCGCCTTCTTCGGGGCGATCGTGTTGCCGTGTAACCCGGGGTTCATCTCGGTGTTCTTCGCTCGGGCGTTCCTCTTCTCCGATCCGCTCTCCAGTATCGCGAACTTCGGCGCGTTCGGCGTCGGGATGGCGAGCCCGCTGCTGGCGTTCGCCGTGGTCTCCGAACCCTGGCGCGACCGCGTACTCGGCACGCTGACCGGCAACCGCCGGCTTATCAACGTCGGTACTGGCCTCGTTCTGGTCGGGATCTCGCTGTACTACCTGTTCTTCGTCTTCGAGGTCGCCGGACCGATCGGCTGACCGTTCGAGCGCTGGGGCGATCAGCTGACCGTTCGATGATGTACGTTGAAGTTTGAACGAGATAGCACCCGATTTCCCTCCGACAGACCCATCCAACACCGCGTCGTACACGCGTTGCATTTCATCTTCATCCTCGGAAGGCCTCTCGAACGAGAGTGACCCGTCGCGGTGCGCATCGCCCGTCATGTACCGTAGAACGGACTGAAATCTCGTATTCCTTGCTCCAACGAGCTCAATGTGGCTGATCTCAGTCGCGTGTACGGTTCTATTCGACTTTGGACTGAGAGGAAGCGGTTGCTGAAGACAGAGGCAGTAGTCAGTATACCATGATTTTGGAGCAAATTTTTCTCAGCGCAGATGTGAGACACTGCCATGACAGATAGCAGTGAAGAGTCATTTAACGAATACATCCGTGGCAGAGGCCGGAGCCGATGACTGAACGAAGCGCACGCGATGAACCCGCAAGAGGGTCGAGCGACCACGCTGAACTGCTGTCAGAACTGGAGTCACACGAGCTTGTGCTCGCAGCGGACACTGTTGACGCGACTGACTCGTCGATGTTCGAGGTCCAGCAGACGGACGCCGACGGTACTTTTCCACAGTCGGTCGCGAGCGGTGGGCCGACGCCAACGGGCGTTATTTTGTGGACGCGAATCGCGCCGAACGCCTTTGATTCCGAGCTACCGCTCGGTGTGCAGGTGGCGACCGACGCGGGCTCTTCGACCCGGAAAGCACGGCTTCCGTCCGAACCTTGTAGTCCCCCGGCGGGAATTCGACGAGCGTCCCGGTCTCGTGAGCATCGTCCAGCGCTCCGTCGATCGGATCAGAACCGGTCGGATTCATTCCGAGATCGTCGACCGCGTTCACGGCTCGATCGAAACGGATCCCGCCCCTAAATCAACAGACACGTGCGAAGTGGAAGAACTAACTTTACTCGCCAGCCTCAACACCAACAGATGGCGTACGAGTACACCGGCGACGTCCACGAAGAGCTCGTCGAGTCCTATCGAGCAGGCGAATCGTCCCTCCCGAGTGACACCTCGCGGGTCTATCCTCCCCGCGATTCTCTGCGTGATGAACCACCTCTCCTCAAACAGCTCCTGTTTCCCCGATGCTGGAACGCGACGGAGCTGCTGGACGATCCCGACGAAACTCGTGCCCGCCTGACCGAGCTCGGCAGCTGCATACACACGGGTATCACGGCCTATTCGGATCGTGACGCAGACGATTTGACCGCGATCGTCGAACGGACGCTCGACCGGTTGCCGGCGATTCGACGGACCCTCGAAAAGGATGTCGAGGCCGCGTATAAGGGCGATCCCGCAGCAAAGAGCAACTGTGAGATCATCCGGTCGTATCCCGGATTCCACGCGATCATGACCCACAGGGTGGCGCACATCCTCTACGAGGAGGACAGCTTCGAGTACGCTCGCGAACTCGCCGAGTACTCGAAGGTCGAGACGGGCATCGACATCCATCCAGGTGCGGAGATCGGTGAGTATTTTTTCATCGACCACGGGACCGGGGTCGTCATCGGCGAGACAGCGACGGTCGGCGACTGGGTCCGGATCTACCAGAACGTCACTCTCGGCGCACTCCACTTCGAGGAGGAAGAGGGTGAGGACCACATGCTGGCGAAAGATTATAAGCGTCATCCCGACATCGGCGATCACGTCGTCATCGGTGCCGGAAGCAACGTACTCGGGACGATAGAAATCGGCGACCACGTGAGCATCGGTGCGAACGCCTGGGTGACCGACGACGTCCCGGACGACACGAGCGTGTTCATTTCGGATCACCCCGATCAGGAGCAGAAATCGAACAGGTAGTGGCTTCGGAGTTCACGGACAGTACGCGACACAACTCGGTTACGAAGCGCCGTCTCGTGTTCAAGACCGGGTCGAGGCTGCAAGGACGGCTCATACCCTTTGATTTGGCGGATTTCGGGCACCGCCGGTTGGCACGGATCTGCGAGAATGACGGCTACTTCGTCAGCCGACTGAAACAGAACGCAAACCCGGTGATAACAGAGGAACTCCGCGAATACCGTGGCGACGCCATTCGCTTGGAGGGAAAGCAGATCCACAACGTTGTAGACGATCTCTACCGCACGTGTATCGACGTAGAAGTGGACGTAGAGTTCAAACTGGAACCGTACAACGGCACCCGCTCGTTAGATACGAGGCGATTCCGCGTCGTCGGCGTCCGCAACGAGGACGCCGACGACTATCACCCGTACATCACGAACCTCCCACGAGAAGAGCTTCTCCCGTCGGATCTAGCAACCCTGTATCGGTGCCGGTGGGAGGTAGAGCTGCTGTTTCGTGAACGTCAACGACGGCAGCGCGTACTGGGAGATTCGCGCCCCCTTTCGGCGGTCACTCAGGCAAGCGAAGCGGAAAGGGGCGACTCGGCGGAAAGTACACTATCGAACAGATGACCCAGATCAAGACGGTGGCGGTCGATTATAGAAACGTGCGGTCACCCCGTTGACTGGCCGTATCGAGCTATCCGCTGGTCTATCCCAGTTTTATTCACAGATAATTGCGACCGCCGGACCTCACCTCTCACTAAGCCGTTGGGATCATCTTCACCCGACGCTGACGCGGCGGAGACCGATGGCGACAAGTAATTTTTCCTTAAAAATAACTGCCATAAAATATCATTGATAGCTATCTATAAAATCATATGTTCGCTACGTGTGGTAGTTTTGATATGCGTGCTGGATAGAGAGTTGTCACTACGGTGGTGTGGTTGAATGTGGTGGCTGTAAGCGATTTGTCGGTCAGCGATCCGAAGGAGCAGCGATTGAATGCCGTTGAGGGTCGTTGCTGAGACGTGGTGTGAGGTTACGCTGTCCATGTGCTGTGTAGCGTGTTCATTTGAACAGCATTCGTGGTAGATCGTCGGTGGTGGTTGTCATGCGATACTTCTCGCTTATAATATGTGTCTAATTTTATGAAGAATAGATCGTTGTACGCGGCGTAAATCGTTCTATCTGCGCTCTATAGGTCTATTCGTAATTGACAGTAATTTAATGTGTATGTCTGTCAATGATATCGGTATGCCTCGTGATCACACACGTGTGCTCGGGGAACCCCGAAACGACGGGACGAGGTACTGTGCAGCTGAACGGACACCGCCACGGGAAGAGCACGACACGGCTCTCGAACCCCATGGGCAGACGACGGTCGATGAGGCAGGGGGTGAGTGAGTATGCCCATCGACGTGACCACTGAGGTGGTCCTGCAGGGTGCCTTCGGCGGGTCGTTCGACGCCGTCTTCGACGCGCTCGGCGACCCCCCGATATGGCTCGGCGCGTTCGCCGGCGGTGCGTTCGGGGCGGCTATCGGTGCGCTACCGGCGTTCGCGTTCACCGGCTTCCTCGTCATCGCCGGCGCCGCGGCAGGCGTCATTGGGGCGCCGACAGGTGATTCAGTCGGACTCGTGGGTATCGGCTTCGGACACGTGTTTGGACCGCACATCTCCTTTGCAGGGGGTGCGGCCGCGGCGGCGTACGCCGGGAAGAAGGGATACATCGGGGCCGAAGACGGCTACCACAACGGCAAGGACATCGCGACCGCGCTCGGATGCAAGGTCGACGTGCTGGCGGTCGGTGGCGTGTTCGGTCTGTTCGGTATCGCGGTGGAGCAACTCTCCCGGCAGCTGCTGGTCCCGGTTGACCCGATCCCGCTGGCCATCTGTGCCAGCGCAGTCGTCCACCGGGTGGCGTTCGGCTACGACATCATCGGCGACGTCCGCGGCAGTAACATCCTCGACATGAGCCCGTTCGAACACGGCGAGAAGGTCGGCGCGGTCACCGACGGCGGTGAGCCGGTCGCCGGCGGTAACCGCGTCGAAAACGGTGGCGTCCCGAAAGCCGAGTGGTTGGCTACCGAGCCGTGGCTGGGACACATGTACAAGTGGCACCAAGTGGCCGCGATCGGCCTCGTGGCGGGTCTCGCGTCCGGGTACGTCGCGTTCCGGACCGGGAGTCCGTTCCTCGGGTTCGGGATCAGTGCCGCGTCGCTGCTGTTCTTGAACCTCGGGGTCGAGAAGGTCCCGGCGACACACCACATGACGCTGGCCGGCGGGACGGTGTTCGTCGCTCTGACCGCGTCGGGTGACGCAGCCCTCGCGGGACTCTCAGCCGGGGCTGCGCTGGTCGCCGCCGGGCTCTTCGGGGTGCTGGCCGCGCTGATCGGTGAAGTAGGGCAGCGGATCTTCTACGCTCACGGCCGGACCCACTTCGACCCGCCGGCGATCTCCATCGTCGTCTGGACGGTCCTGGTGGGTGTCCTCCACATTGCGGGCATCGTCCCGACCGGCGTCTGGATCCCGGGGACCGTCTGAGACGCAGCATGACACAGCCGGCTAGGTGCGGCGACACGTCCGCGGTGCCGGCCCCGAAGCGCCTGCCAGACGGCGACGGGCCGCGCCCACCGGTTGGTGTGTTGAGGGTGAGACGAGGGGAGCCGCTCGGTTAGTACGGTGACCGTGAATCGCTGGATCTGGTTCGGCCGACCATGCCGCGTCGCCCGGTCAGCTCAAACGAGTCCTCCTCGGGCTCGTCGATGGGGTCTGCATCCGCCCACAGCGCTTCGAAGAGTTCCTCGCCCCATTGAATCGCCGCGTTCGTTTCCGAGACAAGCGTCGCTCGCCACTCCCCGTCACCCCGGCTCGGGAAGACGAGACACAGCGAGTTGGCGGTGCGACCGAGGCCGAAATCGGCGGAGACGACTCTGACTTGGGCGTTCAGGAACGCTCGCTCTCGTTCGGGTTCGCTCCCGACGGTCCCGAGGAGCCGGTCGCGGACCTCACTTGTAACGAGCACCCGGGTGTTTGGATCGTCCGGAATGGCGTCGTCGAGGCCTCGGACGAAGACCGGGGCGAGGACGTCCGGTTCCTCGCCGGCTTCGATTCGTGAAACGAACGCGGAGACGTGTTTGTCGGCGGCCGGCATGTCGCCGCGAACGACGTCGTACTCGCTGATATCGGGTAACCGTCGCCGGAACTGGTCGGGTAGCAGTTCGAGGTCGTGGTGTTGCCAGTACTCGATGTCCTCGTCGAGGAACGCTTCGGTCGCCTGCCGACGTGCGATCGTGTCCGTCACGAGTTGTCCGCACGCGGTCAGTTGCCAGCCGTCTTCGGCCTCGGCGAGCGCGCCGCGTTGTTTGAGATTCGCCAGTTCTTTGTAGACGCCGGAGCGGCAGGCGTCAAGCTTCTCGATCAGTTTCGGTGTCGGCTGCGGTTGGTTCGCGAGCAGCCGGACGATGTCCTCCCGGATCGATGATGCCGTGACGAATTGACACACTGAATCCATGCGTAATCACCCGATCGTGGTTGTCGCGGCCACCCCGTCTGCGAACACGCTGCGCGTCCAACATCCGCCTGCGGATCCGTCGAATCCCCGGCTGTTGCCGTCTCAGCGGGGTAACTACCCGATATCACCTGCATATGGCAAATATCCTACTTAATTGTTGGTGTCTGTCAAGTAACGGAGTGGTACCCCCGGTTGATTCGCCACTGGCTTCGGAAAAGATGGCTGGTCAGCGCGGGTGGAGGACAAGCGGTTCAGTGCGGCGGTCGAGGGGTCGAACGGATCGCGCCATGTTGATAAGACGGCGGGGGGAACAGGAGGGGCGTGTCGGGTGAAGGTACTGCGGGTGAGGCGACGACGGCCGTGACGAGCGACCGTGCTCGCTGGGGGGTGCTCGCGGGCGCGATTCTGATGTCCGTGTCGCTTGCCGCGTACGAGCTCGTCCCGGCGAGCGTGACGCCGCTTATTCGAGGGTCGTTAGGGGTGAGCGCGTCGGAGGCCGGCCTCCTCGTGAGTGTCCTGTTCGGGACGGCGGTTCTCGCGAGCATTCCCGTTGGGGTTGTGCTCGACCGGACGAACTCCCGGTACGCCATCGCGGTGGCGGTCGGGCTCTTGCTCGTTGCCGGCGCGTGGGGGTGGTGGGCCGCGACCGGTGGCGCGTATTGGTCGCTCGTCGCCTCACGCGTTCTCGGTGGGGTTGCCTACGTTGTCGTGTGGAACGCGGGGATCGATATCGTCGGGCGGTCGTTTGATCCTGCGAGGCAGGGGACGGCCGTGGCGACGTTCACGGCGAGCGGGCCGGTCGGGTTCGCTATCGGGCAGGTTACCGGCCCCATCGTCGCCGAGGAGTTCGGATGGCCGGCGATCTTCCCGGTTTTTACGGGTATCGCGTGCGTAGGGTTACTGATTTTCTGGCCGATGAGCCGCGGCAGTGGACACGCGACCGGGACTGCGGCGCCGACGCTCGCGGATCTTGGCCGTGTTGTGATGGATCGCCGCGTTTGGACGGTCGGCGTGCTCGGGTTTCTCGGGTACGCGCTGTATCTGTTCGTGAACAGTTGGGCGCCGTCGTATCTCACGGAGGACTTGCAGTTGTCGTTGGAGTTGAGTGGTGCGCTCGTCGCGCTGTTTCCGGCTGTGGGTGTGGTTTCTCGGGTGACTGGCGGCGTGCTTTCGGATATCTTGTTCGGCGGTCGTCGCCGCCCGGTCGTGTTGCTGTCGTTTCTCGTGGCGACGCCGGTCATCGCGGGGTTTACAACGATTCGAACGGTTCCTGTTGTGGTCGCGGCGCTGCTTGTTGCCGGGTTCGCGATCCAGCTGTGTCTCGGACTGGTGTTCGCGTACGTCCGTGAACTGGTTGCGCCGGCTGTCGCCGCGACGGCTGTGGCGTTCCTCACGAGCGTTGGCCTTGCAGGGGCGTTTCTCGCGCCGATCGCTGCGGGGCGGCTCATCGAAGCGTCGAACTACGAGACGGCGTTTCTCGTCGCTGGCGTCCTCGGAGTGCTGGGAACGCTCTTGGCGTGGTTCGCGCCGGAGTCAGAGACGGCGTAACCACGATCACCTGTAGCGTGACGGTGAGGGTGGCTGGATATCGTCGGTCCTGCCGATCGTGGCGTGACCGACCTTGTCGGGGTTCTCGGCTCGGGGTCGCGGAACTGCGAGTGCTACGCTGTTGCTGGTCACCCTGAGAACGTGAGTCCTTGCAGGTTTCGTGTCGGGTATGCCCGGGGCAGTGCGGGTGCTCACACTTCACGGTGCGTGTCGCTACAGTCGGCGTACGCGAGCTCCTGCATCCACGCGTCGGCGTGATCGTGTGTCACGTCCGTCGTGTACCGGTTCTCGGTGTCCCACACGTATCGGTAGAACTGGTCCATCCGGTAAATGCGGTTTTGCACGGTGGTTTCGGCGTACCCGTTCGCTTTCTTCGAGCCGATGCCGAACGCGAGCAACCACTTGATCGCGGCTTCGCGTTCGGTCCGGTAATCGACGCGTTGCCGCTGGGAGAGCCGCTCGGCGGTCGGTTCCGGGACGACGGCGAACTCGCTCAGATCCATCGCTGGACCCTCCGTGAGCGTCCTGCGAGTCGGATTGCAGGGCAAATGTTTCTAATCGCTGTACTGCGTCGGGGTGTCCCGACAGCCAGCGTCACAGTAGTGGTGAGCCACTTGGGTTTTGATCAGTCCACGGGCTCGAAATCGCAGGACGACGACGGCAAAAGGATGCTCCGGCGGGGATTTGAACCCCGGTCATTGCCTCGAGAGGGCAATATGATTGGCCGGACTACACTACCAGAGCGCACGCCTGTTTAACGCATTTTCAGATACGATTGGATATTGTAAAACAGTTCCGTTTCGACGGTGCCGTGCGCCGGTTTACCGTGACTCGGGGTCTCCCGACCGAGGCGAGACCGACGGGCCGAGAACGCGGGACGACGCGGCGCTCAAACGTCGACGGCGAACGGAGCCGACTCGGTCGCGCCGTCGGCGACGGCCGCGAGCAGATCGGCGACGGCGTCGAGGTCGTCGAGATCGACGACCTCCACGGGCGTGTGCATGTACCGGTTCGGGATCGAGACGTTGAGCGACGGGACGCCGCCTCGCGCGGTGTAAAAGGCGTCGGCGTCGGTGCCGGTCCGGGAGCCCGCCGCCTGCAGCTGGACGGGGACGTCGGCGTCCTCCGCAGCGTCGCGAGCGAGGGCGACGAGCGACGGGTGGTTCGCGCTCCCGCGGCCGATCACCGGGCCGGCGCCGAGCTCGACCGGGCCCTGGCGTTCGCGGTCGACGTCGGGGTTGTCGGTGGCGTGGGTGACGTCGACGGCGACGAACGCGTCGACGTCCTCGAGGTCGACGCCGACCATCCGAGCGCCTCGGAGACCGACCTCCTCTTGGACCGTGGAGACGGCGTAGACGGTCGCGTCGGCGTTGCGGTCGGCCGCGCGGCGGAGCCCCTCGGCGGCCGCCCACGTCCCCGTGCGGTTGTCGATCCCGCGGGCGGCGATCCGGTCGCCGACCAGCTCCTCGCAGTCAGTCGAGAAGGTGACCGGGTCGCCGACCTCGACGTGCTCGCGGGCCTCGGCGGCGTCGGTCGCGCCGATGTCGACGAACTGTCCGGCGATCTCCTCGTACTCCTCATCCGACTGATCCCGGAGGTGGATCGCGGTCTGGCCGATCACGCCTTGGACGGGCTCGTCGGCGTGGACCGTGACGTGCTGGCCCTTCGAGACGGTGCGATCGGCGCCGCCGATCCGCGAGATCCGGAGAAATCCGTCGTCCAGAACGTCGCGAACGATGAACCCGATCTCGTCAGCGTGGCCGGCGAGGGCGACCGTCGGCGCGTCGGGGTCGCCCCGGTGGACGGCGACGGCGTTGCCGTAGGCGTCGACGGAGACGTCGTCCGCGAACCCTCGGACGTAGTCGGCCCAGACCCGCTGGCTCGGGGTCTCGAACCCGGAGGGACTGGCGGTCGCGAGCAGGTCGTCGAGGAACGTCCGGCCGCTCTCGTGCATGCACGCGAGTGACCGGACGCCGGGCAAGAAAGCGCCGGTCCGCGCGTTCGTCGGAACGAATTCGTCCGGCGGGCGAGCGACGAGACCGCACCGGCCGCCGGCGACCGCGCCGCCACGCCTAAATCGTTGCCGTGCGAACGACGGGATATGGCAGATTCGTCAGTCACGCTGTTGGAGATCCACCTCGGCGACGGTGACATCGAGATCGGGCCGTTCGACCTGTTCAATGCGGGCGACGAGTCCGCGACGGACGCCGACTCGGAAGCAGAGGCGGAGGCGGAAGCGGAGGCGGACGCCGACGCCACCGACGACGACTCCGACGGCGGCGTTTCGGCGCGATCGGTCGCCGGTCTCCTGCTCGCGCTCGCCGCGCTCGTCGCAATTGCGGTCGGCGTCGTGAAGCTCCGCGGCGACGACGAAGTCCCGTCGGGCATCGCCGGCGACGAGTGACCGGATCGACGCGGGCGCTCGCCGCCGAACCAACGCGGGCGCTCGTCTCCGAACCGACGCAAGCGATTTGAGGCGCGCACCCGTCTCCTTCGTATGGACATCCTCCGAAGCCTGCGCGCGGTCTCCGAGGCGTCCGGCACCGGCGTCGTCGACTGGGACCGGGCCGCGGCGGCCGCGAAAGCGAGCACGGACCCCGGCTCGGTCGCGCTCACACCGGGCGAGCGTGAGGGGTACGCCGCCGACGTCCGCGACGCCCGCACGCGGCTCGGCGAGGTCGCGGGGATCGCGTTCGACGTGCCCGACGAGATCGAGGTGCAGAATCGTCACCACTGGATCGACGCGAGCGTCGACACGTTCCGGGACGTGATGGCGCCGATCGAGGCGGCGGCGACGGGGCAGGCGAGCGCTCCCGGCGACGGGCGGCCCGCAGAGGGCGACTGGACGAGCGAGGGTCCGCTTGACCGGGTCCCGGATCCGTTCGGCGGAGGGCAAGGGAGCGCCGGCGGTGCCGGGGGCTCCGGTGAAATCGACGGTTTCGGCGGCCCGGGCGGTCCGATAGCCGCGTTCTCGCGCGACGTCTCGCGGATCGCCAACACCGGGACGATGGCGTTCGCGCTCGGCTTCCTCGCGCGGAACGTGCTCGGGCAGTACGACCCGCTGCTGCTCGCGGACGAGCCGGACGCGGACCACGGGCTCTACTTCGTCCACCCGAACATCGTGCGCGTCGCGGCGACGCTCGACGTCGACTACCCCCGGTTCCGCCGGTGGATCGCCTTCCACGAGGTGACGCACGCGGCCGAGTTCGGCGCGGCGCCGTGGCTGCCGGAGTACCTCGAGTCGCGCGTCGAGCGCGGCGTCGAAGGGCTCACCGCCGGCGAGGTGACTATCGGCGGGCTGGACACGGAGGCGTTCGCGGAGCTTCAGGCGGCGATGACGGCGGTCGAAGGGTACGCGGAGGTGCTGATGGACCGCGCGTTCGACGACGAGTACGCCGACCTGCGGCGCAAGCTCGACGAGCGCCGCGGGGGCGGCGGGCCGATCCGTCAGCTCGCGCAGCGCCTGCTCGGGCTGGGGATGAAGCGCCGCCAGTACGAGCGGGGCGCCGCCTTCTTCCGCCACGTCGCCGACGCCCGAGGGATCGAGGCCGCGGGCGCCGTCTGGGAACGCCCCGAGCATCTCCCGACCGCGTCCGAGCTCGACGACCCCGAGGCGTGGCTGACGCGGGTCGACCCGTGACGGCCGACGCCGCGGATCAGGACAGGTCGAGCGCTATCGGCGTCTCGCCGCCGAGGTTGTCGCTCACCGGACACCGCTGCTCGACGCGAGCGAGCCACTCCTCGCGGGTCTCGTCGTCGACCGGGTCGCCGTCTCCCGATCGCAGCTCCGCCTGAACCGACGCGCGGACCTCCTGAAAGCCGGCGCGCGAGTCGACGTCGGCGCCCTGGAACTTCGCCGGGTCGAGGTCGCCCTCGAGGTCGACGGTCAGTTCGGCGATTTCGATCGCCATCTCGTCCGCGACGACGCGGCCGACGATGCTCAGGCAGCCGCCGAGCGAGCCGAGCAGGTACTCGACCGGATTGGGGCCGGCGTCGGTGCCGCCGAGCGATTCCGGTTCGTCGATCACGAACTCGAAGTGGCGGGTCTCCGCGCGGACCCGGGTCCCCTCCTCCAGTTCGGTGCGGGCGTCGAACGTCGCGGTCTGCTGGGACGTGTCGCTCATACGCGTCGGTACGCGGCGCTCGGATATCAACGCGGGGGAGCGTTCTCACGTCCAGAGACCGGCTACGCCAGTCGCTTGTCGCGGAACGCCCGGATGACGTCTTGCCGGGCGATGATTCCGACGAGCCGGCCGTCGTCGTCGACGACCGGAACTCGATTGATGTCGGGGTCGTCGCCGACGAGCAGGTCGAGCACGTCGTCGATCGGAGCGTCGGGAGTCACCGTCGCCACGTCGGTGCTCATCACGTCGGAAATCGGGCGGTCGGCGTTCCGGATCATGTCCACGCCCAGGTCGAGGTCTCCCCACGGCGCCTTCACCTGATACGTGAGCGTGTCGACGAACGGGGGGAGTCCGATCGGGATCCACAGCGTCTCGTCGTCGGGCTCGAAGAGGTCGACGAGGTCCGACTCGGTGACGACGCCGACCACGCGGCCCTCGTCGTCGACGACGGGGAAGCCGCTGAACTCGTAGCGGGCGAACTTCTTGAACGCGTCGGCGACGTCGTCGTCGGGGGCGACCGTCTTCACCTCGGCCTCCATCAGGTCACGCGCTTGCATACGGTCGCCGACGCAGTCGGGGGCCGTAGGCGTTTCGACCGCCGAGAGATAAATCCGAATGACAATCGACTTACCAAACGGAACGATATATGTCAATCCGCGAGTGTTAGTCGGTATGGACGACTCGCGGCCCCGCGGCGGCGACCCGTTCGCCGGGCCGACCGCGAGCGTCGACGACGCGCAGCTCCGGCGGATCGGGGCCGTGCTCTGGGCGCTCGCGTTCTGCTCCGTGACGGCGGTGATCCTCTTTTCGGAGGGCCGCCTCGCCGGCCTCGG
This sequence comes from Halorubrum sp. Eb13, assembly GCF_002252895.1. Classification (NCBI taxonomy): domain Archaea; kingdom Methanobacteriati; phylum Methanobacteriota; class Halobacteria; order Halobacteriales; family Haloferacaceae; genus Halorubrum; species Halorubrum sp. Eb13. Next base: position 22,800 of record NZ_NHPE01000040.1, read on the forward strand.
CTGGCGCGACGCGACGCTCATCGCCGTGCGGACGTTCGCCGGCGTCTTCGCCTTCTTCGCCGTGTTCCCGCTCATTTTAGCGGCGCTGTCGGTGCTCAGGCTGCGCTGAGGGAGTGTGGCGGTCGACGCGACCGAATCGGCGACATCGCCGGTCCCCGGACGGTCACTCTCCGGCCAGTGCGGTCGCGAGCGACGACGCTAGCTGTCGCCGAGCGCGTGAGTCCAATAAAGAAAGACCGCAAGGGGTCGGCCCGCGAGGGCCGATGGTTAGCGAGCGTGGTGAATCGCTGCTGCGTTACTCGGTACGCCGCGTCGCGAGGAGCGCAGCAGCGATGAGGGCCACGAGGGCCACGAGCGCGCCGAAGCCGGGCGTGGAGTCGTCGGTGCCGCCGTCGCCACCGTCTTCTCCGTCGCCACCGTCTTCGCCGTCGTCACCGTCGCCACCGTCGTCGCCGTCGCCACCGTCACCGGAGGCTTCGATGGTCAGCGTGCCGGTCGCTTCGTCGTCCTCGGTGGCCACACCGTGCTCGTACTCGCCGGCGTCGAAATCGGACGTGTCCGCGGTGAACTCCACCGTGGTGTCCTCGCCGCCGGCGAGAGTGACGTCTTGGCTGTCGATCTCCTCGCCGTCGAGCGTGAGCGCGACGGACTGGGTGGCCTCCTGCTCGCCGGTGTTCCGGATCGTGGCCGAGACCGTGACCGAGTCGCCGGCCGTCGCGGTCGCCTCGGTCGGGTCTAGGTCTGAAACCTCAAACACTGCGGGCTCCTGCACCTGCTCGACGACTTCGCCGTCAGCTTCCAGCTCGTCGGTGAGCGGGGAGTTGCGGGTCGAAACGGTGAACGTGTCGTTCACGGTCTGCTCGCTGAAGTCGAACTCACCGGAGAACGTGCCGTCCGGCTGGACGACGACCCCCTCGGTGTTCTTGATGAACTCCGTCGCCACATCGTCGCTGCGGACGCGGAGCGCGAGCTCCGTGCCGGGCGCGACGTTCATCTCGCCGGAGACGCTCTGGTCTTCGGCGTTCGTGACCTGGACGGGGTCGAGATCGAATGACCCGTCGGCCTCCTCGAGGTCGAAGGCCGCGTCGGCCGACTCGTACGCGTCCTCGATCTCCTCGTCGCTGTCGTCCTCGTCGGCGTCGGTCAGGAGCGCCGTCTCGATCGTGAAGTCGACGTCGTACTCGTCGCCGTCCTCGCCGCCGACGTCGCCGGCGCTGACGAAGACGTAGTACTCGCCGTTCGCGTCGTCGTACACGACGTCGAGGTCGTCGGCGGTGAGCTCGTCGCCGAGCTCGGCTTCGACGGCCTCCTGGTTCGCGCCGGGGTTCTGCTCGGTGAACGTCAGCGACACGGCGTCGGCCGAGGCCAACTCCTCGAGCGCCTCCGCGTTGCTGCCGCCCTGTGCGGCGAGCGCGCCTTCGAGACCGGTCGCGTCGATCTGGTGGACCAACACGTCGCTCGGGTCGCCGAGGGCGGCCGTGTCCGTCTGCGTCACGACGTCGTCCTCGACGCCGGCGGTGATCGCTTCGACGGCGGCCTCGTCGCCGTCGTCGCTCTGGACGTCGACGACGTCGTCGCGAACGTCGGCGCTGGTGCGCCAGAGGACCATCTCGCCCGTGGAGCGCTCCTCGATGAGCAGCGTCCCGATGTCGCTCACGTCGTCGATCGCGTCCTCGGCGTCGCCGTCGTCGAGCCCGGTCGGGCTCGCGGAGACGGCGTAGTCGCCCGTGTCGAGCAGGTCGACCAGGTCGCCCCGCTCGCCGCCGAGGTCGACGTCATCATCGTCGTCGTCGGCCTCGACGACGGTACCGTCGTCGCGGCCGGCCGCGTACGTGTTGAACAGCACGGTGACTTCGCCGTCGTCATTGCCGTCCTCGACGCTGATGTTGGCCTGATAGTTGTTCTCCTCGAAGTCGCCGATCACGACCGAGCCGGAGTCGGTATCGTCGAGCTCGACGGTGACCTCGGCGACGTCGCCCTGCGCGACGGTCGTCGTCCCGTCGGCGAGCGAGAGGTCGCCCTCGCCCGCTTCGGTCACGCTGATCGAGGCGGTGTCCGCGGCGGACGTGTCGGTCACGTCGAAGCTGAACTCGTACTCGCCCGTCGACAGGTCGTCGACGCCCGAGAACCCCGCGTCCAACCTGCCGCCGGTGACGCCTTCGAGGGTGATCTCGTCGCCGTCGTCGACGTTCGACACGTCGAACTCGCCCT
>NZ_NHPE01000152.1:0-14780 GCF_002252895.1 Halorubrum sp. Eb13
CGCGGCCGGCCGCGTACGTGTTGAACAGCACGGTGACTTCGCCGTCGTCATTGCCGTCCTCGACGCTGATGTTGGCCTGATAGTTGTTCTCCTCGAAGTCGCCGATCACGACCGAGCCGGAGTCGGTATCGTCGAGCTCGACGGTGACCTCGGCGACGTCGCCCTGCGCGACGGTCGTCGTCCCGTCGGCGAGCGAGAGGTCGCCCTCGCCCGCTTCGGTCACGCTGATCGAGGCGGTGTCCGCGGCGGACGTGTCGGTCACGTCGAAGCTGAACTCGTACTCGCCCGTCGACAGGTCGTCGACGTCCGAGAACTCGGCGTCGAACGTGCCGTCGGTGACGCCTTCGAGGGTGATCTCGTCGTCGTCGTCGACGTTCGAGACGTCGAACTCGCCCTCGAAAAGCTGCTCGAGTTCGTCGTCGTCGAGGTCGCCGTCGGCGCTCACGTTGACGTCGTAGCTCCCGCGGTTCGACTCGATCTCGAGCTCGGCGTCGTCGTCGGACTGCACCGACTGCTCGTCGAACGCGGTGTCGAGGTCCTGAACCGCGACCTCGAAGGTCTCGGAGGGGGACATGTCCGCACCGGTACCGTCGAGGTAGTAGTCACCGGCGTCGAGGTCCTCGGTGTCGAAGACGACCGTCCCGCTCCCATCGGTTCTGAGCTCTTCGACGAAATCGGTATCACCGTCCCGGCTCTCACGGAGCGAGACGTCAGCGTCGGCGTCGAGACCGGTCACGCCGACGGTCTGGCCCTGCCAGAGGAGGTCGCCCTGGAGATCGGTGCCGCCGTTGGTGTAGAATCTGTCGACGTCGTAATCGTCGGCGTCACCGGTCTGGAACGGTACGTCTTGGCCCTGAATGCTCGCGGCGACCGGAGTCGCCGCATCTCCGGGAGCGGCCGCCGCCGCGGGAGCGACCGCGAAGCCGACCGCGACCGCGGAGACGACCATGATCGCCGCGAAGAGGACCGCAGTCGCCTTCCCTCGATAAGTCGTGTCGTGTATCATTAGTGGTATGTTGTCGTGTCGCGTTAGCAGCGTTCGCCGTCGCCTCGTGCCCGATCGTCGTTCCCGACACTGCGTCGAGTACACACCGGACTCGGCGCGGGTAGTCACGTACAACGCGTGGTAGGGGTACGCCGCCCGAAACACGGGCCGGTTCTTGTAAATACTTTGTGGGAATCGATCGACGGAAACGCCCTTCAAAAGGATTTCAGCCTTTCAAACGCCCGATTCGGGACAAATTACAAATTCGTTCCGGCGACTATCGTTCAGTAGCGACTACCGGAGACTACTCGTAACGCTTCAGCTACCGGAACTGAGTCCGATAAAGAAGGACTGCAAGGGGTCGGCCCGCGAGGGCCGATGGTTAGCGAGTGTGGTGAATCGCTGCTGCGTTATTCGCTACGCCGCGTAGCGAGGAGCGCAGCCGCGATGAGGGCCACGAGGGCCACGAGAGCGCCGAAGCCGGGCGTGGAGTCGTCGGTGCCGCCGTCGCCACCGTCTTCTCCGTCGCCGCCGTCTTCGCCGTCAGTGCCGTCTTCACCGTCGGTACCGTCCTCGCCGTCGGTACCGTCGTCACCATCCATGCCGCCTTCGGTTTCGATGGTGAGCGTGCCGGTCGCTTCGTCGTCGTCGGTGGAGACACCGTGCTCGTAGTCACCGGCCTCGAGTCCGGACGTGTCGGCCGTGAACTCGACGGTCTGGCTGTCGCCACCAGCGAGGGTGACCTCTTGTGTGTCGAGCTCGTCGCCGTCAAGCGTGAGCGCGACATCCTGGGTGCTCTCGGCTTCGCCGGTGTTCTCGATCGTCGCGGAGACAGTGACCGAGTCGCCGGCCGTGGCGGTCGCCTCAGACGGGCTCAGGTCCGAAACCTCGAACACACCGGGCGCCTGAACCTCCTCGACGACCGTCCCGTCGGAGGTGGCGTCGAAGGCAGCCTGCCGGACCTGCGCTTCGAACGTGTCGTTCACCGAGGTCTCGCTGAAGTCGAAGGTGGCCTCGAACGTGCCGTTGGGCGACACAACGATGTCTTCGTCGTTCTGGATGAAGCTCGTCGAGGCGTCGTCGTCACTGCGGACGCGCACGTCGAGCTCCGTCCCGGGCGCGACGTTGGTCGTGCCCGTGATGGACTGATCCTCGGCGTTCGTCACCTGGATCTCGTCTTCGTTGTCGAACTCGCCCTCGGCTTCCTCAACCGTGAACGTGCCCGACGTCTCGAGGAACTCCTCTTCGAAGGCGTCCTCATCGTCCTCTTCGAGGAGGTCGAGCAGACGCGCGTCCTGCACGTTGAGCTGGACCTCGTACTGGTCTTCGTCTTCGATCTGGACGTTCTCGTCGACAACGTCGTTCAGCTCGTCAGCGTTGGCGACGATGTAGTAGTTGTCCGTCTGGTCGTCGTAGACGACCGTGAAGATGTCCGAGAACGCGCTTGCGCTGCCGATGTCGCCATCGTTAACGAGCTCGTTCACGTCGATGGACGTGGTCGGCTCGTTCGGACCGGGGTTCGCCAGCTCGAGGGTGAACTCAAGCTGGTCCTGGTTGCCGTTTGCAGCGTTATCGGAGCCAGTGTAGACACCGTTGTCCTGCTGGAGCAGAGCGTAGAGCGAGTCGGTGCTCTCGGCGCTGCCGAGGTTGCCGCCACTAGCACTCGCGAGCGGGCCTTCGAGGCCAGGCGCGGTGAACTGGTGGACGAGCACGTCGCTGCGCGTGTCGTCGTCGTCGATCGCGAGCGTGTCAGTCTGCGTGACCAGGTCGCCTTCGACGGCGTCGTTGATCAGCGAGACCGTTGCGCTCTCGTTCTCGTCGTCGAGTTCGTCGACGATGTCAGTCTCAACGCTTTCACTCGTGCGCCAGAGCGCGAGAGCCGCGTCGTCGCGCTGCTGGATCGAGAGCGAGGAGATCGAGTCCGGATCCTCGATCGTGTCCGAGAATCGGGTCGCATCATCGGTGTACGGGCCGACGGAGACGTCGTACGTACCCGTGTCGAGGATGTCGTCCAGGTCCGTCTCGTCGTCGAGCTGGACCGTCGCATCGTCGTCTTCAGTGTAGACGATGTTGTCTGCGTCAGTGCCGTCGTCAAGCGTCCCAGCGGCGTACGTGTTGAAGAGGACAACAACTTCGCCGTCGTCGTCGTCTTCAACCGTCACGTTCGCTTGGTAGCCGTCGTCTTCCTCGTTCCCGATCACGAGGGTGCCTTCGTCGGTGTTGTCGAGTTCCACCGTGATGGCGGCGACGTCACCCTGCTGTTCGACGACCGCATCACCGATGGAGCCCTCGCCGTCCTGGGCTTCGGTGACGTTGATCGAGGCGGAGTCCTCGGCTTCGGTGTCGGTCACTTCGAAGTCGAAGTCGTACTCGCCTGAGTCGACATCAGTGAAGTTGGCCGCGTAGTCGCCGTCAGTGACGTCGACCAGCGTGACAACTTCCTCGTCCTCGTCGTCGAGGGTGATGTCGTCGAAGCCGCTGTCCTCGAAGATCGCTTCGATTTCCGTGTCGTCGAGACCGTCCGCGCTGACGTTCAGCGAGTAGGTCCCGCGGTTGGAATCGATCTCGAGGTCGACTTCCTCACCCTCTTCGACATCGTCTTCGTCCCACTCAGTCGAGAGGCTTTGGGTGGAGACCTCGAACTCGGTGGCTGCCTCGTCGTCGATACCCGGACCACGGAGGAAGTAGTCACCAGTTTCGAGGTCACCAGTGTCGATGGTGTACTCGCCGGCATCACTCGAGGAGAACTGCTCAACGGGGCTGCTCCCGGTGATGGAACCGTCGGAGCTGTCCCGGTCAGTGACCTCACGGAGCTGGTAGTCGGAATTACCGTAGAGGCCATCAACGTCGATGTCCTGACCCGCGTAGTACAGATCCGAGTCGGGCGTGTAAGACACACTGACGGTGCCGAGGTCGAAATCAACGTTATTTACTGTGGAACCGTCCGTGACGGTAACTTCCTCCGTCTTGGAAACCGTTCCGTTGTCGGCTTCGACGGTGTACGTGCCGTCGACGACGTTACTGATGGTGTAGGAACCACTACCACCGGTAACGGTGGCCGCACCACCGAAGTCGTCGGAGTCGGCGCCAGCCAGCGTCACGTCAGTGTCATCGACAGCGTTGCTGATTTGACCGGTCACTGAACCGGTCGCAGAAACGAGGTCGAACGAGACGGAGCCACCGTTGGCGCCGTTCTCATCAGTGATCTCGAAGGAGTACGAGTCACTGGAAGTGGTGTCACCGTTGTCGAGCGCTGTCGTGTCGTGCTCGTACTCAACGGTAACTTCGACACCCGTGTGAGCGCCATCAGTGGTGGCGTCAGTGAGGAGCAGTGTGTTGTTCGCTCCGTCGAATCCATCGTTGGAGACGGTTACGTCCGATCCAGTGGTGGAGACAGAGGTTACGTCCGGCGAAACGCCGGCGTCAGCAGCCTCGCTGAGGTTGACTACAACCGGAACATCACTGTCGTCTTCCGCGATGTCCACGGTGAACGTTACTGTCTGTGCTGCTGCACCATTACCAACGGCGACATCGTCTGCAGAAGTGCCGCTAATGTTGGTGGCAGCTGCAGCCGCGGGTGCGGCCGCAAAGCCGACTGCAACCATGGAGATGACCATGACTGCCGCAAAGAAGACCGCATTGGCCTTCGTGCGTGTGTTATTGTCGTTTGTCATTGTGTGTTGTGTTGTCTGCGTCGCGTCGGCAGCTTTCTCCTCACCTCAGTCGCCCGATCGTCGTTCGACCTACATCGCATCGAGGGCGCCACCGGACTCGGCTGTGGACTACTTGCTCCCCACGCTCGGATAGGGGTACTGCACTCAGAACGAGTGGCGGTCTTGGTAAATACTTTGTGTCTATCTTAAGCCGTGTTAAAACCTACCAAACAGCAGTAGAGGCCCTGAGACTCTATATTTCAGATATACAGTAGTGTCAGTTAATTAACTGCAAACAGCGATAAATATGATACTACCAACCGTTACGAGCGTACGAACGGTGCATCAAGAACGTCGCTGAGGGGCCGATTAGCCCGCTCCCGAAATCCTTACTGGGGTGCGCCAAGTACATAAAATAGAGCCCGCAGTGGGGCATCGTGCCAGTCTTTTGGATAGGGGACCACAGCGGTGCCCTGCTGGTCACTCGACACGCGCAGGTCGCGTCGGGCTCATTCGGACCCCCTCGTTTCTGCCGCCCTCCGTGTCACTTCTCATCGACATCGTCGCCGTCGGCGAGGCGATCGACGGCCGAGAGCGCAGTACGCCGGAACTGCCGGCGGTCGCGCCGAGCCGAACGTTCCGAAGGAGATACGTTCGACCGACGCGGTGAGCGTGGATACCGTCGCTAGTGGTCCCTCCTGTCGATAGATCAAAACTTTTTCACTGCACGAGCGGCAAACATCTCGTAGGGACCATTGGTCCCTGCTGAGGACAGGATTCCCCCTCTACACAAGCCCCTACCACCTGTCCTCTCGTATTCCGTCTCGCGACCCGGAGCTGACGCTCACCGTTCTCTGGTCAGTCGTATCGGACGACGGCCGCGAGCGACTCGTGGTACGTCACGATTGGGTTCTCGTCTCGCGTGTGCGCGGTGGATTGAGTTCGAACGGACTTAGGAGCGCTGTATAAGTGTTGCTGGAATTCTAACAGTCAATTAACGTCTGAGACGAGCCTAGAGCGCCTATGATCGGTGTTCTTGGAGGCAACTCCACGACAGTTAGAACAACATTATTCACTTCAATGACGTGTGCGGGCGAGATTCGACCGAAACAGCTAACATTAGGACGTGACTATTCCCGTCCGGGCAGAACCGCCCTTCAGGCGACGGGGACCTAGTTCTTTGGTAGGGGCTGTCCCCGTCGTCTGTGAGTTGCCGTGCGTCCCGCACATCGGCCCGATAACGCGACGAGACGGCGTCTAAATCTACTGCATGCTACGTCAACAAGCTTTCCCCGCGAGCCGAAGCGCCGCCGATTTCGTCGCGAGCACGCGCTCGAGTCCGCCGAGCGATGTCCGATGACCGCCGTCCGGGCTCTCACGCGATCGACGACGGCCGCCGAGCGCCACGTCGGTCGATACCGCGTGTGAACAGACCGGCCACGTCAACGCTGTCCGCGCGGGAACTGGATCGGCCTGCACGAGAGGGAGATTCTCGTGTCCACTGCATCGGTCTCCTCGCGACGTCGTCGGAGAGCCGAATAAAAGAGCTTCACCGAGCCGGGTGGCGCGACAGAGCTCGTTCGCGACTCGGACCGGCCCGCCTCCAGTTGGACGTCGAGCGCGGGCGGGTCCGAGTCGGCCCTGTGGGTACGCCGCCCGCGCAGTGTCTGGAAGTGTAGCAGGCATCACGACAACCGCCTGGTGGTACTCTGCGGGCCGAGAGACGCGCGCTGGCCGGAGACACCGACGGTTCACTACTTGGGTTCGCGACGCCAAAGACCACGGAGTCGAAACGAACGTCCGGACCACTGCGCGTCGACGTGCGGTCGTTCGCGTTTCGGTCGGCCGTAGTCGGGTTCGGCGTCTCGGCGGCGGCCTCGTGAGCCGTCGCTCGCCGAGCGGCGCGTCGTAATAAAGAGGTGCCGCGAGGGGTCGACCCGCGAGGGCCGATAGTTAGCGAGTGTGGTGAATCGCTGCTGCGTTACTCGATACGCCGCGTAGCGAGGAGCGCAGCCGCGATGAGGGCCACGAGCGCGACGAGCGCGCCGAAGCCGGGCGTGGAGTCGTCGGTGCCGCCGTCGCCACCGTCTTCTCCGTCGCCACCGTCTTCGCCGTCAGTGCCGTCTTCACCGTCGGTACCGTCCTCGCCGTCGGTACCGTCGTCACCATCCATGCCGCCTTCGGTTTCGATGGTGAGCGTGCCGGTCGCTTCGTCGTCGTCGGTGGAGACACCGTGCTCGTAGTCACCGGCCTCGAGTCCGGACGTGTCGGCCGTGAACTCGACGGTCTGGCTGTCGCCACCAGCGAGGGTGACCTCTTGTGTGTCGAGCTCGTCGCCGTCAAGCGTGAGCGCGACAGACTGGGTGCCCTCGGCTTCACCGGTGTTCTCGATCGTGGCCGAAACCGTGACCGAGTCGCCAGCCGTCGCGGTGGCCTGAGCCGGGCTCAGGTCCGAGACCTCGAAGACCGCAGGCTCCTGAACCTGCTCGACGACCGTACCGTCGGACTCGGCCTCAAAGGCCGCCTGACGGACCGTGGCTTCGAACGTGTCGTTCACTGCGGTGTCGCTGAGGTCGAAGGTCGCCTCCCAGGTACCGTTCGGCGTCACGACGATGTCTTCGTCGTTCTGGATGAAGCTCGTCGAGGCGTCGTCGTCACTGCGGACGCGCACGTCGAGCTCCGTCCCGGGCGCGACGTTGGTCGTGCCCGTGATGGACTGATCCTCGGCGTTCGTCACCTGGATCTCGTCCTCGTTGTCGAACTCGCCGTCAGCCTCTGCGACCGTGAACGAGGCCGAGTTCTCGAGGAACTCCTCTTCGAAGTCGTCCTCGTCGTCCTCATCGACGATGTCGAGGAGACGGGCGTCCTGCACGTTTATCTGGACCTCGTACTGGTCCTCGTCTTCCATCTGAACGTCGTCGTCAACGGCGTTGTTCAGATTGTCGATGTCGGTGACGATGAAGTGGGTGTCCGTCTCGTCGTCGTAGACGACCGTGAACACGTCCGAGAACTCGGACTGACTGACGTCGTTCGCGAGTTCGTTCGCGTCGATGGACGTGGTCGGCTCGTTCGGACCGGGGTTATCCAGCTCGAACACTAGTTCGAGCTGGTCCTGGTCATCCTCCGCGGCGTTGCCGTTCTCGTACTCGCCGTTATCCTGCTGGAGCAGCTGGTAGAGCGCGGCGGTGCTCTCGACGCTGCCGAGGTTCTCACCGCTGGCGCTCGCGAGCGGACCCTCGAGGCCGGGGGCGGTGAACTGGTGAACGAGCACGTCGCTGCGAGTGCCGTCGTCGTCGACGGCGATCGTGTCGGTCTGCGTGACCAGGTCGCCTTCGATGGCGCCGTTGATCAGCTCGACCGTCGCGCTCTCGTTCTCGTCGTCGAGCTCGTCGGCGATGTCGGACTCGACGCTCTCGCTGGTCCGCCAGAGCGCGAGCGACGTGTCACCGCGCTGCTCGATCGAGAGCGAGGAGATGGAGTCCGGATCCTCGAGGGTTTCCTCGAACCGGTCGTCACCCGTGTCCGGGCCGACAGACACGTCGTACGTGCCCGTGTCGAGGATGTCGTTCAGATCCGTCTCGTTGTCGAGCTGGACCGTCGCGTCGTCGTCATCGGTGTAGACGATGCTGTCGGCGTCGGTGCCGTCGTCGAGGGTTCCGGCGGCGTACGTGTTGAAGAGGACGGTTATTTCGCCGTCTTCGTCGTCTTCGAGCGTCACGTTCGCCTGGTAACCGTCGTCTTCCTCGTTACCGATGACGAGAGTACCCTCGTCGGTTTCGTCAAGCTCGACGTTGATGGCCGCGACGTCACCCTGCTCTTCGATGACCGCGTCACCGATCGTGCCCTCACCGTCTTCGGCCTCGGTGACGTTGACCGTGGCGGTGTCCTCGGCTTCGGTGTCCGTCACTTCGAACTCGAAGTCGTACTCGTCCGCGTCGATGTCGGTGAAGTTCGCCGCGTAGTCGTCGTCGGTGATGTCGACGAGCGTGGCGACTTCCTCGTCCTCGTCGTCGAGGTCGATGTCGTCGACGCTACCCTCGAAGATACCTTCGAGTTCCTCGTCGTCGAGACCGTCCGCGCTCACGTTGAGGTCGTAGGTTCCGCGGTTCGAGTCGATTTCGAGGTCGACTTCGTCGCCCTCTTCGACCTCTTCATCGTCGAACTCGGTCGAGAGGGACTGGACCGCGACTTCGAACTCGGTGGCGGACTCATCGTCGATACCGGGCCCGCGGAGGAAGTAATCCCCAGTTTCGAGGTCGTCGGTATCGATCGTGTACTCGCCGTCATCGGTCGTGGAGAACTGCTCTACCGGACTGCTAGTGGAGATGGCTCCGGCGTCGGTACGATCGGTGACTTCGCGGAGCTGGTAGTCGGTATCCGGCTGGAGCCCGGAGACGTCAATTTCCTGACCCGCGTAGTACAGCTCTGAATCGGGCGTGTAGGACGGGGTAACAGTGTCAAAGTTGGAGAAGTCAACTGTTTCGGGGCTTCCGTCCGAAACGGTCACTTCCTGCGTCTTGACAAATGAACCGTTGTCGACTTCGACGGTGTACGTGCCGTCGACGACGTTGGAGATCGTGTAGACACCGCTACCGTCAGTAGTGGTTGCGCCACTGAACTCGTCTGCGCCAGCGTCAGTCAGCGTGACGTCGGCATTAGAAACGGCAGTGCCGCCCGAGGTGGTGACAGTACCGGTCACTTCACCTGCGGCGTTCACAAGGTTGAACGAAACGGATCCGGTCTGGCTTCCGTCAGCGTTGGAGATTTCGAAGCTGACGGAATCGCCAGACGTGGTATCTCCGTTGTCAAGCGCCGTGGTGTCGTGACTATAGTCAACGTTAATAGTGGCCGTGTGGCCAGCACCGGTTGACGAAGTGTCACTGACGTTGATTGTGTGAACCGCTCCACTAATCCCTTCGTCAGAGACCGTAACGTCGCCACTTGGTGTGGAAACGTCAGTCACAGACGGAGCAATGTCGACGGCGGCCGCTTCGGAGAGGTTGACCGTAACCGGGACATTGCTGTCTCCATCTTCAATAGTTACGTCGAACGATACGGTCTGTGTTGCTGCACCGTTACCCACGGAAACATCGCCCGCACTTCCGGGGGAAACATTGGTGACAGCTGCTGCCGCGGGAGCGACAGCGAAACCAGCAGCAACCATGGAAATGACCATGACTGCTGTGAAGAAGACCGCGCTAGCCTTCTTGCGTGTTGTATTGTCGTTTGTCATTGTTGTTGCCGTGTTTCGTGTCGCGACAGGGTGCTTTGTCCTCGCCTGGATGCCCGTTCGTCGTCGGCGTCGCCTACTGACTCGACGTGGGTGCGGCCGGACTCGACGCGGATTACTCGCGTTCGTGTCGCTTGGGTAGGGGCTGCGGGCGACTGTTGCGGCGGTCACTATAAGTACTTTGTGTCGATAGCCAACGTGTGTGAACGCCTCACAACCAGGGCTGAGTGGGGTGAAACGGCCGTTTTCGATTTCGGGCGAAACGGACGTGTTCGACCTTCGCTGAGGACCGCAGAGACGTTTCAGCACCCCGAGAGGAAGTGGTGTGACGCGCCGGAACCGCGGTGTGGGGACTCGCACTCTGTTACCGCGAGCGACCGAGCTGCCGTGGCGACGGCGCGGACGGCCTCGGCTATTCGGGATCCACCGTGTTACGTTCTCGTCGGTAGCCTCCCGTCGTTGCGAGTCGCGTCCCACGTGACGAATCGCGGGGACCGGTCGCGAGTCGATCGGGCGGCGCCCTCACTAATCGTTCGAGTTCCGAACGCCGAAGCGCCACTGGCGCGCGCTGTCACGGCGACACTCCCGTGGCGCTCCGGCGTCGGAGAACGCGTGCGTCCGCAACAAATAGCTACGGCTCGGGTCAGTTGTTGTCACTCACCGTCCTAACAATGTGATGTATGGCCGGGGTGGGCTCCGAACCCACGATCTCCGCATGTCCCAGGTCCGAGGCTCGGCGGAGCCACGGGAAGGACGCGGACGCTTCCAAGGCGTCACCGCACCGAATCTCCGAACCCTATGAGTGCGGCGCTATGTCCAGCTAAGCCACCCGGCCTCACTGTTCCGTACCGCGATGATACTCTTTAAGCTTCCCATCCGTCGGAGGGATGTGAGGCGGTGACAGAGGGCGGCGACGGGGCCGTCAGCAGCGGCGGCGCCTGAGGTGACCGATCCGAGAACCGGACCCCGCGGATTTATGCGGGACGGGGCGAATCCCCGGGACATGAGCCTTCCCGACCTGCTCGCGGAGACCGTCGGCGACGAGGACGTCGTCGCCGCGGTCTCGCTTGGGGGAGACGACCGGCTCGCGGTGACGCCGACGCGGACGCTCGTCTATCGCGGCGACGGGCTGCTGTCGGACGAGTCGGTCGCGGAGTACTCCCACGACGTCGAGCGCATCGCGGTCTCGACGGGCCGCCGCAAGGCGAAACTCACCCTCGGCTACGGCCTCGACGGCGACGAGACCCTCTCGCTGCCGGCGAAGCGCGCCGACGAGGCGCTCCACCCGATCCTCGCCGGCGTCCTCTCGGCGACCGGCGTCACCGGCCCCGGCGAGTCCGTCCTCCGAACCTTCCGCTTCTCGGAGCTCACCCTCGTCGTCACCAGCGACCGACTGGTCAAACACGTCGGCTCCGCCGTCTGGGACGACGAGTTCGAGGAGTTCCCGTACGCCGACCTCACCGACCTCGACTTCGAGGAGGGGACGGTCGCGACCGCGGTCGTGCTCGCCCACGGCGGCCGCTCCGAGCGCTTCAAGGCCCCCAACGAGTCCGCGCGCGCGGTCCGCGAGACCCTCGTCGACGCCGTCTGCGACTATCACGGCGTCGACAGCTTAGAGGAGTTCCGCGTCACCGTCGCCGACGACGAGGAGTCCGAGGCCGACGCGGACGCCGACGGCGCGACCGACTTCGGCGAGGGGCCCGACCCCCTCTCGGCGTCGCCCGTCGCCGACGCGGAGGCGGAGGCCGAGGCGGCGGCCGAAACGGGGGTCGACTCCGGGCCGCAGACGGACGGCGAGCGCGGCGCGGGCGCGGCGAGCGACCCCCTCTCCGCGGGCGTCGGCGACGCCGAGCCGTCCGCCGCGACCGGAGCCGATGCCGCCAGCGATACCGAGCCCGCGGCCGCGTCCGCGGGCGAGACCGACGCCCGACCCGGTTCCGCCGGCGATCCGGTCGACGGCTCCGGCCCTATCGACGACGCTGAGCCGATCGACGACACCGACCCGCTGAGCGAGACCGGCGAGGGCGCGAGCGGGGACGCCGGGGGGCACGCGGTCGACGCCGACCCGCTGGCCGAATCCCCGGCCGAGGATCCGGCGATCGACGTCGGCACGGGAGACGGGGCCGACCTCGCGGGCGACGCCGCCGGAGAGCCGCCCGCGGAGCGGACCGCATCGGTCGATGAGGCCGCATCGGTCGAGGAGGCCTCGTCGGCCGATCCCGCTGACCCGGCCGCGGCGGGAGACGCGGCGGTCCCGACCGACGACGACGCGTTCGACGGGTCGCCGTTCGAGACCGCGGGCGTCGAGGGCGAGGACCTCGCGACCGAGGTCGCCGAGCTGCGCCGCACCGTCGAAGAGCAGTCCGAGCGGCTCGACCGGCAGTCGGCGCTCATCGAACAGCTGATCGAGGAGCTCCGACGCGGCCGCTGAGACCGGTCCGCGCCGTCCGGGGGCGGTTCGCCGAGTTCTCCGAACCGATAACCGTAGGGGTGCATTTTTAAATCCGACGACGAAGTCGCAGAGAGTGACCACACAGCTCGGCCCGCGCCTCGACGCGGCGCTCGGCGGCGTCGTGACCGCGGAGGCCCGCCTCGCCGTGACGGTCGGCATCCTCCTCCTGACGGCGCTGATCGGCTGGCTGCTCCTCCCGCGGGTCGTCCGCGCCGGCGAACGAGTCGTCACGGGGTGGCTGGAGCGCTTCCTCGACGGTCGGGGAGAGAGCTCGATCGAGACCCTCCGCGAGGCGGTGCCCGTCTCGTTCGGCCTGCGGCTGCTCGTCGGCCTGTTCCAGCTCGCCCTGTTCGCGCTCGCCGCCGTCGCCGTGCTGACGTTATGGGGGCAGTTTTCGGTCGTCGTCGCGGTGCTTCCCGTCGCTGAGAACGCCGCGACGGTCGCCGGGCGGGCCCTCCTCTCGGCGCTGCTGCTCGGCGGCGCCTACGTCGCGAGCGACGTGTTAGAGGAGTACGTCGCCGACCTCTCCGCCGACAGCGACCGCATCACGGCCCACCAGGAGCAGCTCCTCACCCGGATCATGCAGGTCGGACTGCTCGTGATCGCGGGCGTCACCGTCCTCGGGATCTGGGGCGTGAACCTCGGCGGCCTGCTCGTCGGGGCGGGCTTTCTGGGCATCGTGCTCGGGATGGCGGCCAGGCAGACCCTCGGCTCGCTCATCGCCGGCTTCGTGCTGATGTTCGCGCGCCCGTTCGAGATCGGCGACTGGGTCGAGATCGGCGATCAGGAGGGGTTCGTCACCGAGATCACGATCATGAACACCCACATGCGGAACTTCGACGGCGAGTACGTCGTCGTCCCGAACGATCTGGTCACCAACCAGGCGATCACGAATCGGAGCCGCGAGGGGCGGCTCCGCATCCACATGGAGGTCGGTATCGGCTACGACGACGACCCCGACGCCGCCAGCGAGATCGCGGAGGCGGTCCTGACCGAGATCGACACGGTCGCCAACAACCCGAAGCCGTACGCCATTCCCTCCGGCTTCGGCGACTCGGCGATCCTGCTCGACCTCCGCTTCTGGATCGACCCCCCGACGCCGCAGGCGCGCTGGCGCTCGAAGGCGTCCGCCGTCGAGCTGATTCAAGAGCGGTTCGCCGACGCCGGGATATCCATCCCGTACCCGCAGCGGACCGTCTCGTACCCGCCCGAGACGACGGAGGCGGACGAGACCGTCGAGCGCGTCGAGCGCTTCGACGGCGACGGCGACGGCCGCGTGAGCGACCGGCCGGCCTGAGGGCGCACCGCCCCGGACCGGCTCCACGTCGCCGCGGGTCGCCTCGTCCGAACGGCCGGGACGCCCCGTAGACGAGCGACGACGGCGTGGAACCGCCGAGGTCCGCGCAACTTCTTTTCATCCGGCGGTCCGAGAGACGGTATGAGCGGCCTCGGTCGCGGCCGAACGGCCGTCTCGGCGACCGGCGGGGCGTCTCGTGAGCGCCGCCGGTCGGCGCGAATCGCCCCGACCCCGCTCGGGTGGTGGGATAATGGTTGAGCGCGAGATTTACTGGCCGGACGTCGTCGTCGGACTGGGAGCCCTCCTGATCGGCGTGGCGCTCGTCGGCGGACTCGTCTACGCCGCAGCCACGACGTCGGTGACCCGCGAGGACTACGAAGCGTACGCCCGGCAGTGCGCGGACCTCTCGGAGGAGTCGCGACTGGTCGATACGGGACTGGGAATGGAGACGGTCCCGCTGAACGAGAGCGACGTTCGAGCCTGTGAGAACACCACCCTCGGAGAGTACCGGAGCGCGCGACTGCAGTCGATGCGGTCGACGCCGCTGAACGCGGTACAGCGGGGCTGGATCGGTGGCACCGGAGTCCTGATCGCGGCGGTCGGCGGGCACCTCCTCCGGCGACAGGCCACCGGCCATCGATCGGGGTGAGTCGCCGCACGGAGCGGCTCTCGGGTCGATTACCGGTCCCGATCGAACCCCGCCGCGAACGTCGCCTCGTCGACGGATAGCACCGTCGGCCGCCCGTGCGGGCAGGCGTACGGGCGGTCACACTCGCCGAGTCGGTCGAGGAGCGAGCGCTGTTCGTCTCGGCTCAACGACCCGATCTCCCCGCGCTTCAGCGACGGATGGCACGCCAAGTCGGCGAGCAGCGCCTCCCGTGCGTCCCGCGGCGACTCGCCGCTCGCGAGCGTCGCGAGCGTGTCGCGGAACGCGTCCGCGTCGGCGGTGCGACCGAACGGCGCCGGGACGGACCTGAGCCTGACCGTCCCGCCGCCGAACGGCTCCGTCTCGAAGCCGACCGCGGCGAGCGCGTCGGCGTGCGCCTCCGCGGCCGCGGCCTCGTCCGCCGACAGCGACAGGGTCGACGGCGGGTCGAGCGCCGCGGTCGGCACCTGCTCGTCGGCGAACGCCCGCGCGAGTCGCTCGTAGTTCACCCGCTCGT
>NZ_NHPE01000078.1:0-25155 GCF_002252895.1 Halorubrum sp. Eb13
CGCCGACCTCGGCGCGGCCGAGCACGGGCGCCTGCTCGTCCAGCCGGACGAGAGCCTGATTGGGCAGGCGGCGAACCGCGGTTCCCAGAGGATCGCTCACTCCAGTACTTCCCGGTACGCTGGTGGGCTTAACTTCCGTGTTCGGAATGGGTACGGGTGTTTCCCCACCGCTCTGGCCGCCTTTACGCCGACGCTCGGATTCGAACCGAGCCTCTCCGCTGAGAGACGCCTGTGTCGGTGGTTCCGATCTCGCGATCGGCCGACCGTGTATACGTGCGATCCAGTTACCGCCTGAACTCATGCGAGTGTGGTGTCAGTGCCGTATGATTGTGGCTTCGGTCTGTTAGTGCTCGTGGACTCAACACCTCGTTGCCTCGGTGCGTACATCCCGAGTCTATCGAACTCGTCTTCTACGAGTGACCTCAACGGTACTTCTTTTCCATGTGGGTTTCGAGCTTAGATGCGTTCAGCTCTTACCCCGTGTCGCGTGGCTACCCGGCATTGCGTTCTCACACAACCGGTACACCAGTGGCGACCAAACGTAGTTCCTCTCGTACTATACGTTCGTTCACGTCAAGTACCTTGACACCCCCAATAGATAGCAGCCGACCTGTCTCACGACGGTCTAAACCCAGCTCACGACCTCCTTTAATAGGCGAACAACCTCACCCTTGCCCGCTTCTGCACGGGCAGGATGGAGGGAACCGACATCGAGGTAGCAAGCCACCCGGTCGATATGTGCTCTTGCGGGTGACGACTCTGTTATCCCTAAGGTAGCTTTTCTGTCATCTACGGGCCCCATTCCGGAGCCTCGTAGGTTCGCTAGACCACGCTTTCGCGTCAGCGTCACTCGTTGGGAATGACACTGTCAGACCATCTTGTGCTCTTGCGCTCTTCGCCGGATTCCCGACCCGGCTGAGATGATCTTCGGGCGCGCTCGATATCTTTTCGAGCGCGTACCGCCCCAGTCAAACTGCCCGGCTACCGGTGTACTCCTCCCGGAGTGAGAGTCGCAGTCACCGACGGGTAGTATTTCAATGCTGACTCGGTGGCCCGCTAGCGCGGGTACCTGTGTAATGTCTCCTACCTATGCTGCACATCGGCGACCACGTCTCAGCGACAGCCTGCAGTAAAGCTCTATAGGGTCTTCGCTTCCCCTTGGGGGTCTCCAGACTCCGCACTGGAACGTACAGTTCACCGGGTCCAACGTTGGGACAGTGGCGCTCTCGTTTATCCATTCATGCAAGCCGCTACTGAAGCGGCAAGGTACTACGCTACCTTAAGAGGGTCATAGTTACCCCCGCCGTTGACGGGTCCTTCGTCCTCTTGTACGAGGTGTTCAGATACCCGCACTGGGCAGGATTCAGTGACCGTACGAGTCCTTGCGGATTTGCGGTCACCTGTGTTGTTATTAGACAGTCGGAGCGCCCGAGTCACTGCGACCTGCTCCGTAGAGAGCAGGCATCCCTTCTTCCGAAGGTACGGGACTAACTTGCCGAATTCCCTAACGTCGGTTCTCCCGACAGGCCGTGGCTTTCGCTGCCAGAGCACCTGTGTCGGATCTCGGTACGGACATCGTGCTTGTCTTTTCACGGGCCCTATGTACGGCTGACTTGCGCTATCTCACGGTTCGCTCGCTTCGTGCCGTGACGGCTTCCACGAGTTTCCATGATTCGACCGGGCGAAGGCCCGGCTCAGCGTTCCACACGGCGTCGACGTTTACTGCACGATGGCACTGGAATATTAACCAGTTTCCCGTTGATGCAGTCGAGTTGCGGTGCATCTTAGGACCGGCTGACCCTCGGCTGAGTGGCAGTGCCGAGGAACCCTTGCTCATCAGGCCGTCGAGGTTCTCACCCGACTATCGCTGCTACTGTGACCAGGATTGTCGTTTCTGAACGGTCCACGCGAGCTCTCGCCCGGGCTTCCATCCGAACAGAACGCCAACCTACGCGGTTGCCCTGTGACGGGCACGGCCAGGTCTCGGTGGTAGATTTGAGCCCCGATCATTTTGGGCGCCTCAAACCTCGGCCGGTAAGCTGTTACGCTTTTCTTAGAGGGTAGCTGCTTCTAAGCTCACCTCCCGGCTGTTTAGGGCTTGAGACCACCTTCGAATCGCACTTAATCTACACTTTGGGACCTTAACCCGGCTCTGGGTTGTTCCCCTCATGGTGCACAGGCTTACCCCGCACACCGGACTCCCTTCGTCTACAGCGCCTGCGGGTTTGGAGTTTGACAGGATGGCCGACTCCTCTCGGAGGCGGGTCATCCAATCGGTAGCTCTACCCCGCGGGCTACCTCGGAAGAGGTCATGCTTCGACATGTTTCGGTTGGAACCAGCTGTTGCCAGGCTCGATGGGCCTTTCACCCCTATGCGCAGATCACGAGAGGATATTGTAGAATACCACCTCTAACGGGCCTCCACGTGGCTTTCGCCACGCTTCACCCTGCCTGCGTATAGATCGCCTGGTTTCGGGTCGCACCCAATTGACTCCCCGCGCTTGAACACGGTGGCCCTCGCACGTATGTGCTGCGGCCGTATCGGTTTCCCTGCGCCTTCCTCGGTTCACGAGTTAGACTTGCCAATCAAGTGCACTCCCTGGGTCGTTTTTCAAAACGCACGACACGACGTCGGCTCGTCTCTCTTCCTACTAGAGAATCGCTTCTCGGTCGTTTTGAGAGACGCCTTGTACGCCCTGTCGCTCGATCGCCAGCTGATTTCAGGCCCTATTGCACCGCCCTTCTCGGGGTGCTTTTCAGCGTTCGCTCACGCTACTTGTTCGCTATCGGTCTCGAGGAGTGTTTAGCCTTCTCAGGGGATGCCTGAGTTGTTCACAGAGGATATCCGACCCCTGCTACTCTGGTATTGACGCCAACGGTACTGCACTCTCGTACGGGGTTGTCACCCTGTTTCACGCTCCGTTCCAGGAGACTTCTGAGAGTGGGTCGCGTTTTGGTTGTCAACCCGAACACCACATTGGTCCGAAGACCTTCGGTTTGGGCTGTGTCGCGTTCACTCGCGGTTACTGACGACATCGCGGTTGCGTTCTTTTCCTTCCCTTACTGAGATGTTTCAATTCAGGGAGTTCCCTATTGCGCAAAGCAATTGTAAACGGATTCCGATTCGGAAATCTCATGTTCTTTCCCTCCATGCGGGTCCCATGAGCTTTTCGCAGCTTGGCACGTCCTTCGTCGGCTCTCGAGCCGAGCCATTCACCAGCTGGCACAGTAGCCAGTAGTGTTGTTGGACGGTTCCGGAAGGAACCTCCAACGGTGTCAAGTGACATAGTGTCACCCGACTGTATATGGTTCACTGACGTTCCACGAACTCGTATGAGTTCAGTGGACGTCTGGATCGCACGTATACACGGTCGTCATCGAATCTCCCTGGCGGGGAGTTCGTCGAACCCTTCCCATCCGCGGTTTCCCGGGATGGTGCATCGGTCGTCGTAACCCAACGGAATCGCGTCTCCCACTTAAGGGGACGGATTCACGCTGGGGGACATGGACTCACTGGGATTCGAACCCAGGGCATCCTCCTTGCAAGGGAGGCACTCTACCGCTGAGCTATGAGCCCACCTTCCCTCGGTGGGAAGGCTCTGCGCTTGTGATGTGTGAACCGTGGTAGTTCGTCGGTGTCCAGATCGGTGGGTGAACGGACACGTGACCATGCATGAGTAGTGACCGTCTTGAGAGACGGTCGAAAGGTGAGCTCGCCCAGAGGGCGAGTCTCGGGTCTGTGGAGGTGATCCAGCCGCAGATTCCCCTACGGCTACCTTGTTACGACTTAAGCCCCCTTGCGAAGCCCAGATTCGACTCGTGAAACGAGCCTCATCCGGACCTCACTCGGGTGCTTTGACGGGCGGTGTGTGCAAGGAGCAGGGACGTATTCACCGCGCGCTTATGACACGCGATTACTACCGAATCCAGCTTCATGTGGGCGAGTTGCAGCCCACAATCCGAACTACGATCGAGTTTCTGAGATTACCGTCTCCTTTCGGAGTAGGAACCCTTTGTCTCGACCATTGTAGCCCGCGTGTTGCCCAGCACATTCGGGGCATACTGACCTACCGTTGCCCGTTCCTTCCTCCGTGTTGGCCACGGCGGTCTCCCTACTGTCCCCAGCCACTTCGCAGTGCTGCTGGCAAGTAAGGATGCGGGTCTCGCTCGTTGCCTGACTTAACAGGACGCCTCACGGTACGAGCTGACGGCGGCCATGCACCTCCTCTCTGAAACTCGGATAAGGTCATCAACCTGATCGTCATTATTACAGTCGATGCTGGTGAGATGTCCGGCGTTGAGTCCAATTAAACCGCAGGCTCCTCCGGTTGTAGTGCTCCCCCGCCAATTCCTTTAAGTTTCATCCTTGCGGACGTACTTCCCAGGCGGCCTGCTTAGCGGCTTCCCTACGGCACAGCACCCACTCGTAGTGGGAGCCACACCTAGCAGGCATTGTTTACGGCTAGGACTACCCGGGTATCTAATCCGGTTCGAGACCCTAGCTTTCGTCCCTCACTGTCGGATCCGTTCTCGCGACGTGCTTTCGCCATCGGCGGTCCGTCCAGGATTACAGGATTTCACTCCTACCCCGGACGTACCCGTCGCGCCTTCCGGTCCCAAGCCACACAGTTTCCACCGGACGCCCACCCGTTGAGCGGGTGGATTTTCCGATGGACTTGTGCGGCCAGCTACGGACGCTTTAGGCCCAATAAGATCGGCCATCACTCGGGCTGCCGGTATTACCGCGGCGGCTGGCACCGGTCTTGCCCAGCCCTTATTCGTCCACCTCCCTACGGTGGACAAAAGCGTAGGCTCTATGCCTACGCACTTGGGATTCCCTTATCGCACTGTCGTGCAGTGTAAAGGTTTCGCGCCTGCTGCGCCCCGTAGGGCCCGGAATCTTGTCTCAGATTCCGTCTCCGGGTTCTCACTCTCATGACCCGTACCGATTATTGGCACGGTGGGCCGTTACCCCACCGTCTACCTAATCGGCCGCAGCCACATCCTTCGGCGCCGGAGCATTTAGCACAGTCCTCATTCCAGGTGGACTGTGGTATCTACTATTAGCCTCAGTTTCCCGAGGGTATTGTAGTCCGAAGGGTAGTTTGGCCACGTGTTACTGAGCTATTCGCCACGAGTCTGAACTCGTGCGACTAGCATGGCTAAATCGAATCCCAATAGCAATGGCCTCCGGCAGGATCAACCGGAATGTATAACCTCTGAACCTGGTTCCCGGCTCGGAGGGGGTGTTGGCGGGTTTTGACTCTCGGTGAGTCAAAACACCATTGCATGGTCTATGTGGTGTCCGGGTCAGCCAGCGATCTGGATGACACCGAACTACCACGGCTCACATCAGATTTCCTCTTACGCCGGAGCGCAGGGGGCGAAATCCTCATCTTCGCGGACTTGATTGTACCCTTCGAGGGGACATAAACCCATCGAAGCGTTCCAAGTCCAGCGAAACCGGGCCGAGTTGAACGGCCCGAGTTCGCGGATGCGTTCTTCGCATTAGTCACGATGCCCGGGTTGTATTTAACCCCGTCGAAGCATCGACGCCACGTCATGCGGTTTCATGCCGGGGAACTGTGAACGAACCCACAGCTACGCGAGACGGTATCAAAAAAGGTCGAACGGCCCCGGAAGTTACTCCTCGTCGATGTACTCAATTCCTTGCTTCGAGACGTTGGCCTTCGTGATGTCGTCGAGGTCGTTGAGCCAGAATTCGTCGTCCGCCTCGTCGACCTCGGGGGCGCTATCCTTCCAGGCCCAGCCCTCGTACTCGTGGACCTTTTTTGTGCCTTTCTCACGGAGACGGAGCGTGGTTCGCTCCGCCTCCTCCTCGGAGGGAGCCGGCTCGAGCGTTCGGGCCGCTTTGAGCGCGGCCTGACGGGGCATGTTCCCAGAGAACTCGCTCGGTTCCGATCCGTCTTCCTCTCGAAGGGCGAAGTTTCGCTTACCGTCTTCACGTACCATGGTTTGTGCTCCATGCGAATCCAACACACAGTGTGTAATAAATATATCGGGTAAATGAAAGCTGATCGGCAAAAGATTTTTATATTAACTCCGTCCGGGCTAGCGGTTTTGGCCGGTCAAAATCGATCGATTCTGAACGGCGGGACGAAGGGTAACACAAACCGACCGTCCGTGCGCGGCTGGCGCGGGCGACTGCGAGGCGACGAAAGAGCGAACCGAGGGCACCGAATGAGGGTCTCGGACCGCCCGGTGGGCCCGTGGAGTGCGGATTCGGGTAAACAACACTTATGTGTCTGCTATGGCGAAGTGCGACCAGTACAACCGCGATGGTCCGTAAAAAGAAGCTCAGCCCCAGTGGCGCCAAGGACGACGAGGGGGAGTACCACAACGTCCACGTGAATCTCCACGAGGACGAGCTCGCCGTCGCCGGCATGGAGATCGGCGACGAGGTGTTCGTGCGGGTCCGAGACGGGAAGATAATCATCCAGAAGGCAGATTCAAATCCCGAGCAGCTCGAGCACGACTTCTGAACCGGATCTCGTTTTCGGCCTTCGCCCGGGCCGCCGACTCGCCGCCGCGAGCGACCGCGACGCCGGCGTGCGACGCGCGGGCGACCGCCCGTCGGTCGGCGGATTGATGCCCGCTCGTAACGAGGTGGAAACGATGGGCGCGTACGACCTGTTGAAGCCGGCCCTATTCGGTCTGCCGGCGGAGACGGCACACGGGATGACACACCGGTTGTTGCGGACTGTACAGGGGACTCCGGTCGAGACCGCACTGCGCGAGCGGTACGTCGTCGACGACCCGCGGCTGCGGGTCGAGGCGTTCGGAAACTCGTTCCCGAACCCGATCGGCGTGGCCGCCGGGTTCGACAAGAACGCGGAGGTGCCGCGCGCGCTCGCGTCGCTCGGGTTCGGCCACGTCGAGGTCGGCGGCGTGACGGCCGAGCGACAGCCGGGGAACCCGCGGCCGCGACTGTTCCGACTCCGCGAAGACGAGGCGCTCATAAACCGGATGGGATTCAACAACGAGGGCGCGGACGCCGTGGGCGCCCGGCTCGACCGGGATCCGATGCCCGACGTGCCGGTCGGGATCAACATCGGGAAGTCGAAGTCGACGCCGCTCGCGGACGCGCCGGACGACTACCTGTACACGTACGAGCGCGTCGCGGACGCGGGCGACTACTTCGTCGTCAACGTCTCGAGTCCGAACACGCCCGGGCTTCGGGAGCTGCAGAACCGCGAGGCGTTAGAGGAGATACTCGGCGGGCTCGCGGACGCGGGCGCGAGTCCCCTCCTCGTGAAGCTCTCGCCGGACCTGCCGGAGCCCGCGGTCGGGGACGCACTCGGGGTCGTCGACGACCTCGGTCTCGACGGGGTCATCGCGACCAACACCACGACCTCCCGGCCGGAATCGTTGGAGAGCCCGAACCGCGCCGAACGCGGCGGCCTCTCCGGGAAACCCATCGAGGACCTCGCCACCGACCGGATCCGGTTCGTCGCCGAGCGAACCGACGTCCCCGTGATCGGGGTCGGCGGGGTCGCTGACGCGGCGGGGGCGTACGAGAAGATACGCGCCGGGGCCTCGCTCGTGCAGCTGTACACGGGACTCGTGTACGAGGGACCGAGCCTCGCCCGCGACATCAACGAGGGACTGCTCGAACTGCTCGACCGAGACGGCTTCGACTCAGTCGACGACGCGGTCGGGGCGGACCTGTAGAAGACGGTGTCGACGGGCGGCGGTCGGCTTACGCCTCGGCGCGGACGATGACGACGACGTCGTCGGCCTCGAGCAGCTCTCCGTCGCCTCGGTACTGTCGCTCTTCCTCGATCGAGAACTCGTCGCCGACGAGCGTGACGCCGGCGACGCGGAGCTCGTCGCCGTCGATCTCGTACTCCTCCCGCGCGATGGCGGCCTCGATGTCGCCGACTTGGTTCCCGTACTTGGGGCCCACGGTCGCGTAGTCGAGGTCGATCCCGGTGATCACCGTCTCGACCGGTGCGTCCTCGTCGGGGTGGACCGTCAGGTCGGCGACGTGCATCACGCCCGTGATGTCGTCCTCGAAACCGCGAACGTCCGCGTACACCTCGACGGCGTCGAGCTCCGCGTTCAGCGGGAGCTGGTTCTCGCTCTTGTACTTCCGGAGGACGCCGACGACGGCCGTGGCCGCCGCGCCGGCCTCGTGGTCCGCTTCCAAGCCGAGCGGCTCGGGCCAGTCGGCGAGGTGGATCGAGTCGCGCGCGCCGTCGGCGATCGGCGCGTCGACCGCGTCGGGGTCGCTCGCTCCGTCCGCGTACATGTCGTGCCAGAGCTCCTCCGTCACGTGCGCGAGCAGGGGCGCGAACAGCTTCAGGAACCGGCGGTGCGCCGTCCTGAGGGTGTACGCCGCGGCGGCGTCCTCGCGCTGCTTGGCGATCTCGAGGTAGTCGTCGCAGAACGTGTTCCAGAAGAAGCTCCGGAGCTCGTCGCGGGCCTTCGAGAACGCGCGGTCCTCGAACAGCTCGGTGAGCCGCTCGACCCGGTCGTCGAGCTCGGCGAGCAGCCAGCGGTCGAGCTCGCGGAGTTCCTCGTCGGCCGGCGCGTCCGGGTACGGCTCCGGCGCCAGCGACTCGACGAGCTTCGAGGCGTTCCACAGCTTCCGGATCAGCTTCTCGCCCGCGCGGAGGTCCTTCTGCTTGAACGGGAAGTCGTCGCCGACGGCGGTGCCGGCGGCCCAGTAGCGCGTGGCGTCGACGGGGAACTCCGCGAGCACTTCCTCGGGCTCGACGACGTTGCCGACGGACTTCGACATCTTCTCGCGGTTCTCGTCGAGGACGTGACCGTTGATCATCGTCTCCTCGAACGGGACCTCGCCGGTGTGCTCGTAGCACTTCACCAGCGTGTGGAACAGCCAGAAACTGATGATGTCGTGGCCCTGCGGCCGGAGGTCGAACCGGTACAGCTCCGGGTGCTCCATGGTGAACTCCTCGGCCTCCTCGTCCCAGTCCCAGCCGGCGTTGATCAGCGGCGTCAGGCTGGAGGTGGCCCACGTGTCGAGCACGTCGTCCTCGGGTTCGAACGCGTCGTGCCCGCACTCGGGGCAGGCGTCGACCGGCGGATCGTCCGAGAGGGGGTCGACGGGGAGGTCGGCCTTCTCGGCGACGACGACCTCGCCGCAGTCCTCGCAGTACCACACCGGGAACGGAATGCCTGAGGAGCGCTGGCGAGAGATGAGCCAGTCCCACTGGAGCCCCTCGACCCAGTGCTCGTACCGGGTGAACATCTTTTCGGGGGACCACTCCATCTCCCGCCCGATCTCGAGGTACTCGTCGGTCTTGTCGAGCATCTCGATGTACCACTGCTCGGTGACGAGGAACTCGACGCTCGTCCCGCAGCGCTCGTGGACGTTGACGGTGTGCGTGATGTCGCGGCGGTCGAGCAGCGCGCCCGCCTCGTCGAGGTCCTCGACGATGGCCTCGGCGGCCTTCGAGGAGTGCATCCCCTCGTACCCCTCGGCGACGTCGGTCATGTGGCCGGACTCGTCGATGGCGACGCGGAGGTCCAGATCGTGGACCTGGTACCACTCGATGTCGTTCTGGTCGCCGAACGTACAGCACATCACGATGCCGGAGCCGGTCTCCATGTCGACGCGCTCGTCGGCGATGATCGGAACTTCGTGGCCGAACAGCGGGACCTCGGCGGACCCGCCGACGAGGTTCTGATTCGCCTCGTCGTCGGGGTGGACGAAGACCGCGACGCAGG
Source organism: Halorubrum sp. Eb13 (assembly GCF_002252895.1). Classification (NCBI taxonomy): domain Archaea; kingdom Methanobacteriati; phylum Methanobacteriota; class Halobacteria; order Halobacteriales; family Haloferacaceae; genus Halorubrum; species Halorubrum sp. Eb13. The sequence continues at coordinate 9,715 of NZ_NHPE01000078.1, forward strand.
CCGGGAGGAGCTCGGGTCGCGTCGTCGAGATGACGAACTCCTCGGGGCCGTCGGCGGTCCCGTCATCCCCGGCCACGGGGAAGGTGATGTCGTTGAAGTGGCTGGCCTGCTCGTCGTCCTCCGTCTCGACCTGCGAGATCGCGGTCTCGCACTCGGGACACCAGATCGCGGGGGCCTTCTCGCGGTACTCGCGGCCCTGGTCGTACAGGTCGACGAACGACAGCTGGGAGACGCGCTGGACGCGCGGCTCGATCGTCTGGTAGGTGTGGTCCCAGTCGACGGAGACGCCGAGCGACTGGACGTTCTCGGTGAACTGCTCCTCGTAGTCAGCACAGACCTCGCGGCACTTCGCCTGGAACTCGCGGCGCTCGAAGTCTTGATGGCGGATGTCGAGCTCGTCCTCGGTCAGCCGCTCGGAGGCGATGCCGTTGTCGTCGTAGCCGAACGGGAAGAACGTCTCGCCGCCGTTCATGCGCTCGAAGCGCGCGACGAAGTCCTGGAGGGTGAACCCGTACAGGTGACCCATGTGGAGGCTCCCCGATACCGTCGGCGGGGGGGTGTCGATGGAGAAGACGGTGTTCGGGTCGACCGGGTCGTCGTCGGGGTAGGCGTACGTCTCCTCGTCGACCCATCGCCGCTGCCACCGCGGCTCGACGGTCTCGGGGTCGTACTCACCACTGGGCATTTCACGCTCACCTTCCCGCGGTTCCCCCTTAACGGCCTCGGTTGTAGGGGCGCGCGCTACGCCGCGTCGCCCGCCTCGGGACTCACACCACGTCGTCGAGGTCGTGCTCGGCGGCCATCCGCGAGGCCTCCGCGGCGAACCGCTCGGCCTCTTCGTCGGGGCTCTCCCCGAGCGCGCTCTCGTCGACCTCGCGGCCGGCGGTGATCCCGTCGCCCGTGACGAGCCGCTGTTCGGCGAGTTCCTTCGTGTGCATCCGCTCGCCGTCCTCGGTGGCGTAAGTGAGCCGCACGAGCCCCTTCGAGTCGAACTGCCGGTCGACGAGCCAGACCGTAGTCATACGCGGCGATGGGTGCCTGCGAGGCTTAAAAAGGACGGTCGGGCTGTGAGAAATCGGCGGCGACAATCGATTTCGGAGAGCGGTCGCGGTCGGGGAGACTCAAAGGGGCAGTTACCGGTGATTTGCTTCGAATTCGACTCGGCAGCGGGCCACGCCGCTCGTCGCCAGCGCTTTGTACCGCGTCGCCGAAGTGGGAGGCATGCGCGTGAAGTTCGACCGCGACACCTGCGTCGGGATGTATCAGTGCGTCGCCGAGTGGGACGCCTTCGAGAAGAACCTGAACGACGGGAAAGCCGACCTGCGGGGGAGCGAAGAAGAGGAGGAGGACGTGTTCGTGGTCGAGGTGCCCGACGGCGAGGAGTTCGACGCGAAGTTCGCGGCGCGGGTCTGCCCGGTCGACGCCATCGAGGTGTACGACGACGACGGCGAGCAGGTGGTGTGAACGACCGCGGGATCTCGATCGATCACTTATGAATCGCTACTGGTAGATCGACGGCGAAAACCTCCAAAACTCACCAGTCGCGAGGACTCGCGCATCTCGTTGGGCTCCTCGCACCCTTATCAGGGCGCCCCGAGGCACGCACCGAGATGAACGATCGCTAAGGGCGCCGATCTCCGTCCGCTTCGGTTTATAAGCGATCAGCCAGGTCCTCGGCGAAGTACGTGACGATCAGGTCGGCGCCCGCGCGCTTGAGCGACAGCAGCGACTCGTGGGCGGTCGCCTCCAGATCGAGCCACCCCTTCTCGGCGGCGGCGTGTAGCATCGCGTACTCGCCGGAGACGTTGTACGCGGCGACGGGGTGTTCGAACTCCCGCCGGAGGTCGGCGACGACGTCGAGGTACGGGAGCCCGGGTTTCACCATCAGCACGTCCGCGCCCTCCTCAGCGTCGATCCGGGCCTCGCGGAGCGCCTCGCGGCGGTTCGCGGGGTCCATCTGGTAGTGGCGGCGGTCGCCGAAGGCGGGCGCCCCGTCGGCCGCGTCGCGGAAGGGGCCGTAGAACGACGACTCGTACTTGACGGCGTAGCTCATGATCGCCACGTCCTCGTGGCCGGCCCTGTCGAGCGCCTCGCGGATCGCCCGCACCTGCCCGTCCGTCATCGCGGAGGGCGCGACCATGTCCGCGCCCGCGTCGGCCTGCGAGACGGCGGTCTCCGCGAGCAGTTCCAGCGTCTCGTCGTTCTTTACGGTGAGCGTCGGATCCGTCTCCGCCGCCGCCTCGATCACCCCGCAGTGGCCGTGGTCGGTGTACTCGCAGAGGCAGACGTCACCGATGACGTAGGCGTCGGTCTCGGCGGCGATACGGCGGATAGCGCGCTGGACGACCCCGTCTTCGGCGTACGCCCGGCTCCCCTCGGGGTCTTTCGACTCGGGGACCCCGAAGAGGATCACGGCCTCGACGCCGGTCTCGCGGACTTCCTCGACGCGGTCGACGGCCTCGCTCACGGGGACGCGCTCGTGGCCCGGCATCGTCTCGATCGGGACGCGCTCGTCGGTCGTCGCGTCGACGAAGACGGGCGCGACGAGGTCCGACGCAGACAGCGAGTGCTCGCTGACGAGCGGACGGACGCCGTCGGTCCGGAGCCGCCGCGGCCGGTCGGTGGGGTGCATACCGGAGCGTTGGCTCCGGGCGGTCTTTTATGATCCGTCCGCGGCGAGTCGACGCGGGAGGTGCGGGAGGTCGGCCGAAGACGACGAGGAGGGGCTCTACTCCGACGACTCGACGTCGATCCGGTCGCGGAGCGACGCGAGCTCGTCCGACTCCGCGAGCTCCTCGACGCGTTCCTTGAAGTGCTCCTCGCAGAGGCCGACGACCACGCCGCTCTGCTCGGCCTCATACGTGGCCTCTCGGTCGCAGTAGTGACACCGCATAGTCGCTACTCTATCGGCGTCGGGCTTAATCTTGTTCGTCGATCGGGAGGGATCCGGTCCCCTTCGCGGGCGGGTCGGGCAGCCGGTCGCGGACGGGCTCGAACGCCTCCGCGGTCAGCCCCGCCTCGGCGAGGGTCCGCTTGTGAGCGTCGCTCCCGCCCGTCAGGAGGAGGTCGCTCTCCGCGGCGACCCGCTCGACCCGCGCGTCGTCGACCGGGCGGCCGTACGGGTAGAACCGCTCCACCGCGTCCAGCTCGCGGGCGACGTCGAGCGCGGCGTCGACGTCGTCGTACCGGAAGGGGTGCGCGAGCCCGACGAACGCACACGCGTCCCGGAGGAGCTCGACGCCGCGCTCCAGCCCGGTCACCTCGCGGGCGACGTAGCAGGGCCCGTCGTTCCCGATCAGCTCGTCGAAGGCGCCCGCGTAGTCGTACGGGGCCGCCGACTCCTCGATGGCGCGGGCGATGTGCGGTCGCCCGAGGCCGGGGCGAGGCTCGACGCCGAGGTCGACGTCGAGCCGCTCCTCCACCGCGTCGAGGATCGCGGCCCCGCGGCGCTGCCGGTCCGCCTGCAGCCGATCGGTCTCGGCGTCGAGCGCCGCGGTGCGGTCGACCGCGTACCCGAGCAGATCGAGCCGCTCGAAGCCGGCGTCGACGCGCAGTTCGATCCCTCGAACGACGAGGAGCCCCTCGCGCTCGACGACGGGCGCGTCGAGGTCGGGGTGGACCCGGTCGTGGTCGGTGACGGCGACGCAGTCGAGGCCCGCGTCAGCGGCGGTCGCCGCGAGCTCCGCGACCGTCATGGTGCCGTCCGAGACGGTGGTGTGCGCGTGGAGGTCGGCGACGATCCGGTCCGTGTCCATGAGTCCCGTTCGTCGACCCCCGTACTAAGCGCCGACGATAGTCGCCTGTGAACGCACACCAATATAAGGAAATATAATTAGATATCCTCGACTAAGGTTGTGCATGGACAATCATTAAGAACCATCGGGGATTTCCACCTGATGATGCGCTTGAACGGCGTCGACGACCGACTCGAACGGCACCAATATCCGACGACCTCGGAGGAACTGATCGCGGCCCACGGGAACGCGACCGTAGAGCTCGCGGAGGGATCCGAGCGTCTCGGTGACGTGCTAGAGCGGTTCGGAGAGCAGACGTTCGACGACGCGGAAGACGTGTTCACCACGCTCCGCGCCGGTGTCTGTCACCGCGGAGTCGGTCGCCGGTTCTACTCGGACCGCGACCCGACGACCGACGCCGAGGACGGGCCGTCGCCGGTCTCGTTCTGAACGGGGCCGCAGACCGGGGTCATTTTTCCGCCGCTGCCGCGTCGCCAGCGCCGCGAGCGTCGCCGACGGTGACGTTCACATCGTGTCCGGCGCGTGGCGGGTGTGCGGCGCGTGGCGGAGACGATCCGAGGCCACACCAGCCGACGCTACACCCAGTCGATCGCCGGCGACAGGTCGATCGGCACCGATCCCTTCCTGTATCCCTCCACGCGCCCGTTCGGGCGCGCACGGAGGACGACCGCCGGGCGGTGCCGGACGTCCGGCTCGGCGCCCCGGACCGCGGCCCAGTCGTCCGCGGGGAACGAGGTGCAGTCGACGAGCAGCGTGACGCCCCCGCCGTGCGCCTCTAGCTGGCCGCTCGTCTTCGTCTCGGCGGTGTCGCGGACCGCCGCGACGGGGCCGCTCGCGGACCGGTTCGAGGCGGGCTGCGGCCGCGTCACCTCGACGAGAAACGAGCGCCCGGTGTCCGGATCGGTCGCGCGGAAGTCGAGCGAGTGTCCGGTCGTCACCTCGACCTCGGGGGTCACGTCGTAGCCGGACTCGCTGAGGATCCGCGCCGCGGTGAACTCCGCCATCGTCGCGCTCATCCGCACGAGGTCGAGGGACGCCGACGTGCCCAGCTTGCCCGCCATCGTCTCGCGGTAGTCGTCGAGGATTCCCGGCCGGAGCGTCTCCTCGACGAACCCGGTTCCCTCTTCGCGCGTCGCGTCCGGGAACCCGGCCGCGTGGTCGCGGAAGAACGCCCGCGTCGTCTCCGCGCCGTCCTTCGAGCAGAACACGGGGAGGAAGTACCACGAGACGTGCGGGTACGCCGCGAGCCACGGCTCGTCGTCGTGCAGCGCCGCGAGCAGCTCCCGCTGGACCCACCGCGAGACCGGGTACGGGACCTCGTCGAAGGCGTACTTGTCCGTGCGCCACAGCTCGCTGGGCGTCTCGGTGTTGCCGATCCAGTATCCGGTCGGGCCGCCGCTCGCCCCCGCGGGCGGGTCGCCGTCGTCGTCGGTCCAGCAGAACAGGGCGAACGAGCCGTCGTCCATGTCGAACCGCCGCGCGTCGTACCCGGGCGGAGGGCTGAACCACGGGTCGCTCGCGGTCGCTCCGAGGTTGTCGTCGAGCGGCCGCTCGAGCTGCGAGCGGACCCGGTCGGCGCTCCACCGACCGGGAGCGCGCCTGAATCGGAGCGGTTGTGCCACGGCGGTGCTACCGGTCGCCGGGTCTAATCGCTTCCGGTGGCGCGAATGCGACGCCGCGCGGCCGCGTCGTCGTTATCGTTTCGATGAACAGACAATTCACCGACACATATATCAACGATTATATCTAAGGTATGGTGTACCATGTCAATGGGTGCCTATGACGAGGCCGAACACGAGCGTCGCGAGAAGAAGACCAGCGAAGTCGACGCCGACTTCGACGCCGAGCGGCCGGAGTACTCCGGATCGCTCACGTACGACTCCGGCGACTCCGCGGAGGCACTCCTCGACAAGTTCCAGGAGCTGCAGGGCGAGTGAGACGGCGACTCGGACCGCGTTTCTGCGGATCCGTCGACTTCCTTCTGAACCAATGACCGCAGAGTAGCGAGCCGACGAGCGGCGGAACCGGCGAGCGGCGGGACCGACGAGTAGCGAGGCCGAGCGCCTCCGAGACCGAAATCCGTGAGCGCGGCGGCTCTCGGAGGGGACCGATCGGTCAGGTCAACGCGATCGCGGCCGAGCAGACGATCGCGACCGCGAGGACGTGACCGACGACGGCGCCGAGCAGGATCGGTTCCTCGAGCAGGAACGGGACGAGCACCAGTTGGAGCGCCGAGAATCCGATGTTCTCCGCGTCGAGACGCCTGACCCGCGAGGCCTCGCTCGGGGAGAGATCGACGTTCACCGCCCGCCAGAGGGCGACGACCGCGCTCCACCACGACGTACCGATCCGGTAGGTGAGGTCCCACAGGATCAACAGGGTGAGGTACACCACCGGGATCGGCGGGTTGGGACCGAACAGGCGCTCGATCAGCGTCCCGTCCCACGCGATCACGTACGTGAGCAGCGCGATGAACGCGAGCACGCCGAGAACGATCTCGATACTCGACCCGAACAGCAGCCGCTTGTGCTCGGGAGGCGTCGAGAGGCGGCGGTTAGCGGCGCCGAGTCGGTGCATCTCGACGCTTCCGATCGCCGCGACGAGGACGGCCACCGTCCCCGCGAGGACCGCGTCCCACAGCCCGTAGTACCAGCCGAGCGCGAGGACGCCGATCTGAAACAGGAGGAACTGGATCGCGACGGCGAGCGTACGGGAGATCCCCAGGCCGGGAATCCCGCCGACGAGGCTCTCGTACACCCACGTCTCGCCGTAGTTCCGGCTCACGGTTCGACCTCGACGTCGGTCGCCGAGACCGCTTCGGTCGGGTCGCCGCGACGGGGGCGGTCGATCGCCCTCGCGACGGCGACCTCGAAGGGCGTCTGTTCGATCGGCACGAGGTCGCGAATCCGGTCGTCCTCGACGATCACGGTGTTGCGGAGTCCCTCGACGAGCGAGCGAGCCAGGTAGGGGTTCACGTCGGTCACCAGTCGGAGCCACTTCGCCGATAGCTCCGGGCTCAACACCGGCACGCGGATGATCCACAGCCTGTGCCCGAGCTGTCGGCGGGTTCGGCGGAGTATCTCGGCGTAGGTCAAGACGTCTGGCCCCCCGATCTCGAACGTGTCGTCTCGCGTTTCCGGGGCTTCGAGGACGCCGGTGAGGTAGCCGACGACGTCGTCGATCGCGATCGGCTGACAGAGCGTGTCGACCCACTTCGGCGTCGTCATCACCGGGAGCCGGCTCGCGAGCCCGTGGATGACGTCGAAGCTCGCGCTCCCGGCACCGATAATGATGGCCGCCCGCAAGGTGGTCAGCGCCGGGTCGCCCGTCTCGAGGATCCGCTCCACCTCGCGGCGGGATCGGAGGTGTTCGGAGAGCTCTTCGCGGTCCTCCCCGAGGCCGCCGAGGTAGATCACGCGGTCGACGCCCGCGGCCGACGCCGCCTCGACGAAGTTGGTCGCGCAGTTGCGGTCGCGTTCCTCGTAGCCGGGACCGCCGTCCATGGAGTGGACGAGGTAGTAGGCGGCGTCGACCGGGTCGCCGTCGATCTCGAACGCCGGCGGGAGGGTGTCGGGCTCCAGGAGGTCGCCCTCGACGACGTGGACCCCGGGGGGCGGAGCGTAGCCGTCGGCGTCGCGGACCAGGGCGACGACGTCGTGGCCGCGGTCGAGGAGCGTCGGGACGAGCCTGGTACCGACGAATCCCGTGGCGCCGGTGACGAGCACGCGCATACCGATCACTCGGGCGGGAGGACTATAAGCACCGGTCACGGCGATTCGCGTCCGGGTTCGGGGGCGGCGGGCCCCTCGGTCGCCGGGACCGATCCCTAGAAGGGCCCGCGCGGTGCTCGTTGGGACATGCACGCAGGCGAGTACGAGCCGGTTCGTGGGGTACCGGACCTGTACGTCCACGACACCGGGATGTTCGACACCGACGAGTACGGGGCCGTGTACGTGTACGACGCCGATCGCCCGATCGTGATCGACACCGGCACCGGCGCGAACCGCGAGGCGCTGTACGAGACGATAGCCGAGGTCGGGATCGACCGCGAGGAGCTCGCGTGGATCCTGCCGACCCACGCCCACCTCGACCACGCCGGCGGGGCGGGTCACCTCGCCGAGCGCTACCCGAGCGCGGAGGTCGTCGTGCCGGAGAAGGGAGTGCGACACCTCGTCGACCCGGAGGCGCTCGTCGCCGGGACGAAGTCCGCGGTGGAAGACCAGTGGCGGTACTACGACGACCCCGACCCGGTTCCCGAAGGCCGGATCTCGGGGCTCGCGGAGGGCGACCGGATCGACCTCGGGGACCGCGAGCTGGTCGTTCACGAGGCGCCGGGGCACGCGCCCCACCACGCGATCTACCACGACCCCGACGCCGATGTCGTCTTCACCGCCGACGCGGCCGGGATCTACGTCCCCGCGGTCGACGGGATCGAGCCGACGACGCCCCCCCCGCAGTTCGACCTCGACCAGTGCCTCGCCGACGTCCGGACGATAGAGGGGCTCGAACCGGACGTCCTCTGTTTCGGGCACTTCGGCCCCCGCAAATACGAGCCGAAGCTGACCGGCGAGATCAAGCGCGCGTACGTGGAGTGGGTGGAGGCGATCCGCGAGAAGCGCGAGGAACTCGGCGACGACGACGCGGTCGTCGAGCACTTCGAGGCGGCGGCGGAGCGAGACGTCGAGTTCTGGAACCCGGAGCGCGCCCGCGCCAACGCGAGTCTGAACGTTCGGGGCGTCCTCGGGTACCTCGACTACGTCGCGGAGAACGAGGGGGAGTGACCCCAGCGGCGTGGCGCTCCCGACGGAAACTGCCTAAACCCCGCGTCGCCTAGGTCCGATTCATCAATGGGCATCTTCGACACGATCCGCGCCGTGCTCGGGACGAGCGCCGAGACGGACGCGACCCGCGAGGCCGACCCAGAGGACCTCTTCGGGATGTCGACCGCGTACATGACGATGGAGGCGGACCTCGGCTACGACCACTGCGGGGAGGCCGCGCTGTGTTTCTCCGGCGTGGATAGCACCCGCTTCGACGACGCCGTCGAGACCGTCGAGGCCATCCTGGAGGCCGGCGAGATCGAGACGGGGACGGGGTTCCACCGCCACGAGGACGACCACGGCTACCAGTGGTTCGTCCTCGAGGACGACGACCCGGAGGACCTCGTGACGAGCGTCCACTTCGCGGCCGATCAGTTCATCGAGGAGGGGTTCGGGTCCAGACTGCTCGCCGCCGTCTTCGGCTTCGAGCGCGGCGACGTCGACGCCTACTGGATCTACTCGTTCCGGCGCGGCGCGTACTACCCGTTCTCGCCGAAGGGGACGAGCGACCGGAACCAGCAGGTCGAGTTCAAGCTCCAGTCCGTCCTCGACGGGGAGCTCGGCTTGGAGGACGACGAGTCGTACTGGTACCCGCTGTGGCCGGACGCCCCCGGGAACCGCCCGTGGGAGTGAGCCGATGAGCGCGTCGACGTCGGAGGGAGAGACCGGATCGGCGCCGGAGCCGGAACCGGACGACGGTCCTTCCGCCGACCCCTCGAACCCCGGCGGGTACGACGCCCGCGACGCCCCGAGGAAACGGGTCGTTCGGGCGGTCGCGGTGCAGGCCGCGATGCTGAGCGCCGCGGTCCACCTGCTGTGGGCGTGGCCGCGGCTGGGCGGTCAGGGCGATCCGCGCCCCTACGTGTTCCTGCTCGGCGGGGCGTTCACGGTCGCCGTCGCGGTCGCGACGCTGCGCGCGCCCGAGTACCGGCGGCTGTACGCGCTCGGCGCCGGGACCCTCGCGGCGTTCCTCCTCGGTTACGTCGGCTGGCACGGCGCCGCGGCCGGCTCGGCGATCGCGGGCGACCCGCTGGCTATCGTCGCGAAGGGGGCGGAGCTCGTCGGCGTCGCCGCGTTCCTCGCGCTCTATCGGCTCGCGCCGCCGACGGGCGTCGTGCTCGAGCGGCGGGGGGGATCGACCGCCGAGAGCGACGAACCCGCCGAGGAGCGTGCCGACCCGTGACGGACGAGACGTACCTGACCGTCGCGGAGCCCTCGACGGCGACGTTCGAGGTCCGGGGCTCGGAGTTCCTCGGCCACGTCGCCCCGGTGGACACGGTCGAGGAGGCCGAGGAGTTCATCGAGCGCGTCGGAGCGGAGTACGGCGACGCGACCCACAACGTGCCGGCGTACCGGGTGCCCGCGGGCGAGGCGTCCGAGCGGACGCCCGGGCGCGAGCCCATGCTCCGGGAGTACTCCTCCGACGACGGGGAGCCCTCCGGGTCGGCCGGGAAGCCGGCGCTCAACGTGCTCCAGCAGCGCGAGATCCGCAACGCCGTCGCCGTGGTGACCCGCTACTACGGCGGGACGAACCTCGGGGTCGGGGGGCTCGCGCGAGCCTACTCGCGGGCGGTGAAGGAAGGCGTCGACGCGGCCGGGGTCGTCGAGGAGCGGCCGCACCGGCGGCTGGTCGTGGAGACGGGGTACGACGACTCGGGGACCGTTCGGGGCGTGATCGAGTCCTCCGGCGTCGCGTTCGACGCCGACTACGAAGAGCGCGTGCGGTTCGATCTCCGCGTTCCGGTGGCCGAGGTCGACGAACTGGTCGAACGGCTCAACAGCGCGACGAGCGGTCGGGTCGAGATCGACCGGTAGACCGCGGAGTCGGCGGGCGAGGAGGGTTCGAATGGCGAACGGGCGACGGAGTCGAAACGGAACGGCCCCGCGGCGGTGCGTCGCGCTCCCGCCCAGTGCGCCGCGGGCGACGGTCACGTCACGGGTGGTGCGGCGGTATCCGACTTCAGCCGTCGACCGGTCGGACCCGATACGGAGGCAGCGACGGCTACGAGAACTTTCGAACGGTCATCTCTAGGGTGTCGAGGTCGAGGATCGGCGCGTAGCCGGCGTCGGGGTCGATGTTGACGGATTTCTGAAAGTCGGTCTGCGCCTGCCAGCAGCCGGAGTTGACGGCGAGGACGTTGTGGTACTTCCCCCAGCCGAGCTTGTGGACGTGCCCGGTGTGGAACACGTCGGGGACGTTCTCGATGACGAGGTAGTCGCGCTCCTCCGGGGCGACGCGGGTGTGGCCGCCGAACTGCGGGGCGACGTGGCGCTTCTTCAGCAGTTGGTACATCGCCTTGTGCGGCTCGTCGTAGCTCGCCTTCTCCTCGGGGAGCTCCGCGATCACCTCGTCGAGCGAGACGCCGTGGTACATCAGTACGTCGACGCCTTCGACGCTGACGGTGGCCGGGTTTGAGACGATCTGCGCGTCGTGGACGTCCATGATGTCGCGGATCTCGTCGTTGAACCCGGGCTGGGGCTCGGCGAGCCTGACCGCGTCGTGGTTCCCCGGGATCATCACGACCTCGGTGTCCGCCGGCACCTCCTTGAGGTGCTCCGAGAACGCCTCGTACTGATCGTAGATGTCGACGATCTCCAGCTCCTCGTCCTGATCGGGATAGACGCCGACCCCCTCGACCATGTCGCCGGCGAGGAGGATGTACTCGACCGGCTCGGCCTCGGGCGTGTGGAGCCAGTCGGTGAAGCGGTGCCAGGCGTCGGCCATGAACTCGTCGCTGCCGACGTGGACGTCGGAGATCAGCGCGGCCTGGACGTGGCGGTCGGCCGCCCCGGTTCTGTGGGTACGGGGAACGTCCGGGAAGTGCAGCGAGTCGGCGAATAAGATTCCGGAGTCGTCAGCGAGCGTCCCCTCGACGGCGACGCACTCGTCCATCAGGATCTCGTCGACGACGTCGGCGAGCCCCTTGTCTTTCATCACCAGCGCGGGGAACGTCCCGGTGGTGTCCTCCAGTTCGACGAGCCAGTGGCCGGACTTCGTCGAGCGGATATCGTTGACGAGCCCGATCATCGCGGCGTCGCTGCCGCCGGGCATGTCTGCGATCGCCTCGGCGGGCCGGTGGTTGACGCGACCCCGAAGGACCTTCGAGAGACGCTCGTACCGGTCGCGAAACGTCCGGACGAAGTCGGCGTACTCGCCGGTACCGGTGCTCCGTCCCGTCATGTCGTTGCCGACCTCCAGCTCTCTGCGGTCCGCGTCGCGGTCGGAGCGCCCGTCGGTCGAATCGGTGCGAACGTCATCCCCGGACCCCTCCGTTTCGACTGGAGATCGGCCCGTATCAAGGGCTGAGTCAGGGTTCGAGCCGGTCGGGGCTCCGGAGTCGGCGCCGGGGTCAGCGTCGGCGTGACGGTCAGCGTCGGCGTGACGGTCAGCGGCGGCGTGACGGTCAGCGTCGGCGTGACGGTCAGCGTCGGCGTGACGGTCAGCGGCGGCGCCGGAGTCAGCGTTGGCGCCAGGGTCAGCGTTGGCGCCTGGGGCGGCGTTGGCGCCAGGGTCAGCATCGGCGCCGGTCGTGATCTCGGAATCGGCGACGTCGTCGGAACCGACCGCCGTGCGGACGTGGTCGGCGGTGATCCGGAGGGCGTCGTCGGGTGCGCGGTCGACGGCCGATTCGAGGGCGGCTGCGGAGTCGGGAGCGCTCGCCAGGAGGGTGACTGCCTCTCGCTCCGCGTTGTAGCCCCGTCTGGCGAGTTCCTTGACGATCCGGGCGTTCGACTCCAGCGGCACGACAGTCGAGAGGGGGGTGCGACTCAAAACGGTTCCGGAGGACGGGTCCGCCGTCCCGCGACCCGACGAGAGCCGTGACCCGGAAGCTTATCACCGAAACCCGACAAGCCGGACGTAATGGACGAAGGGGATCGGCCGGGAACCGACGGCGATCCGGCCGAGCGAAGGGCAGCGTCGGACGACGACGGAGAGGAACGAGGGCCGCGCGACGAGCCGGAATCGGACGGTCCGGCCCACTCGGGAGACTCGGCCGATCCGGCCGACTCGTCCGATCCGACTGATCCCGTCGATCCGTCCGAATCGACCGATTCGGCCGAGGCGTCTGACCCGACTGATCCGGCGGATACGACCGGTCCGATCGACGCGTCCGAGGGAGACGAGTCGACCGAACGGCACGATTTTCCCGGGATCGAGGACCGCGAGGAGAGAGCGGAGCGAGGTCGCGGCGGGTCGGAACGGAACGAGACGGAAAGCCTCCTCCATCGGTTCCGGCACGACAGGGAAGGCGTCCTGATGTGGATTCGAGAGATGCTCTCCAGCGTGGCGATCGTGCTGGTGATCGGGTTGATCCTGTTCGGAGTCAGCGGCGTGTGGCCCCCGATGGTGGCCGTCGAGTCCGGCAGCATGGAGCCCAACATGGAGGTGGGCGACCTCGTGTTCGTCACGGAACCCGGACGGCTCGCGCCGGACGAGGCGGACAACGACGTCGGGGTGGTGACGTACGAGGACGGCCGAACCGTCGACTACCGGACGTTCGGGTCGTACGGGTCGGTGGTGATATACCGGCCGCCGGGACGGACCGCCTCGCCGATCATCCACCGGGCGATGTTTCACGTCGAGGAGGGGGAGAACTGGTACGACCGGGCCGACGACGAGTACCACAGCGCGACGGGGTGCGCCGACCTCCGCCACTGCCCGGCCCCTCACGACGGGTTCATCACGCTCGGCGACAACAACGCCGCGTACGACCAGGCGAACGGGCTCGCGGCGCCGGTCAAGGCCGAGTGGCTGACCGGCGTCGCGCGGGTGCGCGTCCCGTATCTCGGATACGTACGGCTGATCGCGAGCGGTCAGGCGGAGCTGAGCGACGTGGTCGCGACGACCGCCGCGGCGGAGCCCGGCGCGGTCGACGAGCGCGGGACGGCTACCGAGTCCGATGCGGTCGGTGGGCGGGCGGCGGTCGGTGACCCCGTCGTTTCGGGTGGAGGGTCGATCGCGAGCGCGTCTGCGTGAGAAGGATCGGAACCGAGCCCAAGACCGCCGAACGAGATCCGCGGGCGGGTCGAGTGACGCTGCCGATAGCGGGAGCGCGAGTCAGTTGTCGAACCGCGCCTGAACGAACGGCTGCGCGTTCTCGATGTCGCCGAGGCGGGAATCGGACAGCAGGACCGCTTCGGTCTCCTCGACGGGGACGGACAATCCCATCTCCTTCGTGCGGCCGTAGCGCCCCTTCGAGACGACGACCGCGTTGACGATCCCGAGCATGTCGAGTTCGCTGATGAGGTCCGTGACGCGTCGCTGTGTCAGCACGTCGGCGTCGATCTCCTCGCACAGCCGCTTGTAGATGTTGAACACCTCGCCGGTGTTGATGTTGTGAACCCCGTTCTTCTCGAGCAGGATCACGGCGAACAGGACGATCTTGCTCTGGGTGGGGAGGGTTCGAACGACCTCGACGACCCGGTCGAGTTCGATCTTGTCCTGGGCCTGCCGGACGTGTTTCTCGGCCACGATCTCCGCCTGCGAGCGCTCGGCGAGCTCGCCGGCCGTGCGCAGGAGGTCGAGCGCACGGCGAGCGTCGCCGTGTTCCTGCGCGGCGAACGCCGCACAGAGGGGGATCACGTCGTCGGTGAGCGCCTCCTGTTTGAACGAGATGTCGGCGCGGTGTTGGAGGATGTCCCGGAGCTGGTTGGCGTCGTACGGCGGGAAGACGATCTCCTCCTCGCCGAGGCTGGACTTGACCCGCGGATCGAGGAAGTCGGTGAACTTCAGGTCGTTCGAGATGCCCATGATCGAGATCCGGGACTTCTCGAGCTCGGAGTTCATCCGCGAGAGGTTATACAGCGTGTCGTCGCCGCTCTTTTCGACGAGCTTGTCGATCTCGTCGAGCATGATGACGACGACGCGCTCGTGGTAGTCGACCGCCTCGAAGAACGTGGAGTAAACGCGGTCGGTCGGCCATCCCGTCATCGGGACCTCCTCCATCTCGTCGGCGTCGTCCTCGAGGTCCGCGATCCGCGCGTCGAGCGCTTCGAGGGTAGCGAACTCGGTCCCGGAAAGCGATCCGACGTCGTCGACGGCGGCGGAACGGAGCTCGCGACACCGGTCGAGTCGGTTCGCGATGACCTGCTGGTTCTTCTCGATGAACGTGTTGGCGAGTTGCGCGAGGACCCGATACTGGGTGTCGGTCACCTCGCAGTTGATGTACTCGACTTCACAGGGGACGTCGTACTTCTGTGACGTCGATTCGAGTTCCTGAGAGACGAACTTCGCCGAGGCCGTCTTCCCGGTTCCCGTCTTGCCGTAGATGAGGATGTTCGACGGGGTTTCGCCGCGCAACGCGGAGACGAGGATAGTCGCCATCCGGTTGATCTGGTCGTTTCGGTGGGGGAGTTCATGCGGGGTGTAGGAGGGACGAAGCACCTCCTTGTTCTCGAATATGGGTTCGCCCGAGAGGAGGTCGTCGAACAGGCCCTGATTGTCGTCGTCGTCGTCGTCGAGGACGACCCCATCGAAATCGACGTCGGGAGAAGAGCGGTCGCGGCCGCCGCTGCCGACATCGACGTCGGTGTCGCCGGGAACGTCGGTATCGACGTCGACGCCGACATCGGGATCGGCGTCTGCGCCGGCGTTCACATCGACGTCGGTGTCGGAGTAAGAGCGTCGGGAACCGTTCGAATCCTCGTTCGGAGGGTCGGCACGCTCGGTCGAGCCATCGGGTTCCTCAGTGGCGGGGTCGAGATCGGGGTCCGCTGGACTCGAACGCGGGTCGTCGAGATCCTCGTCTGTCGTGGACGGGTCGCCGATGTCCCCGCCGCTGTTCTCCGATTCGCCCGCCTGTGGTGTGTGCTCTCCTTCGTCCATGTGAACCCCTCCGTTTTCGTCCATGTGAACCCCTCCGTTT
>NZ_NHPE01000078.1:25180-25692 GCF_002252895.1 Halorubrum sp. Eb13
GGTGGAAAACCGCCGTGAGAGGGCAAGGTACGTCGCGTTCCGTCCTGAAACGTTGACATACGGTACAGTTCGTGTTTACCGATGTCCAGTTGATGCAGTCGAACCAGATGAAGAGGCGGTACTAAAGTGTTGCTCTCCGGACTCGAAACGTACCGTCACCGAGCGAAGTCGTCGGATGCGATCCGGTCGCGTCGGATCGGTCGAGTTGGACAGTGGGAGGACGGAAGAGTCGACAGACGGAATCGTCGGAATAAACAACGGTCGACACGCGCCGACTCATTCCGATGCATCCGGTGCACTGGAACCAATGGTGGAGGACGGAGCCGTCGAGGCGCGGCTGAAAACCCGGGACCGTTACTCAAGGCCGTTACCTCGGCACCCCGAACCCCGGGCATCCGGCGATCTGTCCGCGAATTGTCCGTTTGTCAGGCAGATACCGTTTCGGGTTCGTCCGGTTCGACGGGAGCCGTTCTCCGAACCCCCCCACCCCTTCGTTTCGGGTGGAACGCGAG
>NZ_NHPE01000071.1:0-28165 GCF_002252895.1 Halorubrum sp. Eb13
CGCGATCGCCGAGAGCGCCGACGGCGGGACCGGTGACGACGACGGTGCGACCGATGACGACGACGGTGCGACCGATGACGACGACGGTGCGACCGATGACGACGACGGTGCGACCGGCGACGCGCCCGCGGTGACCGTCGACGCCGTCCGCG
Source organism: Halorubrum sp. Eb13 (assembly GCF_002252895.1). Lineage (NCBI taxonomy): Archaea > Methanobacteriati > Methanobacteriota > Halobacteria > Halobacteriales > Haloferacaceae > Halorubrum > Halorubrum sp. Eb13. The sequence continues at coordinate 153 of NZ_NHPE01000071.1, forward strand.
CGGGCGGGCGTCTCGCGGTCGCCGTCACGCGTGACGACGCGGTGGTCCTCGACGCCGGCTCCGGCGATCGCGCCTTCGCGGTGGCAGAGGCGTGGCCCGACGCGGGCGACGGGTCGCCGCGCTCGCTTTCCCCCGACCGCGTCGCGGTCGACGGGGACGCCGTTTGGGTCGCCCTCGACGAGGGCGACTCGGGGGGCGCCCGGATCGCCCGGTTCGACGCGGCCGGCGAGCGGTCGGCGACCCGGTCGCTCGAGGCCGGCGTCGACTGGCTCACCGTCGTCGACGACGCCGTCGTGGTCGCCGCCGACGGCGGGCCGTCTGTGCGCGGGTTCGACCGCGACCTCGGCCCGCGGTTCGCGTTGGACGTGCCGGCGCCGAACGAGCGCCCGCCCGTCGGCGGGGCGAGCGGGGACGACGGCGAAACGAGCGGGGACGACGGCGCCGGGCGACGCGTGTACCTCCACCGCGGCGAGGTCGTCCGTGCCCTCGACGTCGCTGCCGGCGAGGTCGCGTGGGAGCACGCCGGCCTCCCGGCCTCCCGCCCGACGGCCGTCGACGATCGCGGGATCTACGGCGTCGGCGAGGAATCGGGCGGAGACGGGGTCGAGTCGAGACCCGCGATCGTCGCGGTCGGCGCCGACGGGGACGGTCGCTGGTCAGCCCCCCTCCCCGAGGGCGTCCGCGTTGAGGAGCTGTTCGCGGTCGGGGGGCGGTTGATCGTCGTCGACGACGCGGATCTGTACGGGTTCCGGGCCGCACCGGGCGAGCGCTGGTCGCTGCTCGGGTGAGGTGGGCGGCGAAACCGGAACCGAGCCCGGCGGCGGCCCCGTCGGCGCGCCCGCGACGGTGACGGTCTACTCCGCGATGAGGCTCTCGCCGTCGAAGTCGGCGTCGGCGTCGACGTCCATCAGGTCCAAGATCGTCGGCGCGACGTCGAAGAGGTTCGAGCCCGCGACGTCGACGTCGGGGTCAGTCGTGTACAGAAGCGAGTTCTCGAACTTGTGCATCCCGTTGCGCGGCCCCTCGGTGAAGACGGCCTCTTTCCCGCCGAAGCCGGACTTCAGGTCGAAGCCGTCCGCCGGGATGACGACGAGGTCCGGCGCGATCTCGTCGTGGGCGCCGTCGAAGGCGTCCTCGCCGTTCACGATCCGCTTGCACACCTGCCGGCCGTCGGGGCCGGTGAGCCCCTCCAGGTCGGCGCGGAGCTCATCGCGGACCGCCTCGTACTCCGACTCGGGGACGACGCCCTCGGGTTCGCGGCCCTCAAGATTGAGGTAGAAGCGCCCGGGGATGAGCGAGTACGCCCGCGCCTCGTCGTCGATGTCCTCGAGCGAGTCGTGGTCGTCATCGTCGTACGAGAGCCAGCCCTCGCCGGCGAGGAACTCGTTGCAGTTCACCTCCCACTCCAGCTCGGTGAAGCCGTGGTCGGAGGCGACGATCAGCGTCGTGTCGTCGTCGAGCGAGTCGCGGATCTCGCCGATGTAACCGTCGAGCGTGCGGTAGAAGTCGAGGAAGTCGTCGCTGTACGTCCCGTCGTTCGCGTAGTCGCCGAACAGGAAGTGATTGACCCGGTCGGTGCTCATGAACACGCCGAAAAACAGGTCCCAGTCGTCCTGATCGAGGTAGTGGGTGAACACGTCCTGTCGGGCGTCGAGGGTGGCGTGAGCGTTCTCGATGAACTCGCTCTTGTCCTCGTCGTGGCCGAGCTTCGCGTTCACGTCGATGCGGTAGTCCCGGTCTTCGAGCACCCGCTCGACCGCGTCGTCGCTCGCGGCGGCGTCGAGCCCGGGCGAGAGGAAGCCGGAGACCTGTCGCTGGATCCGCGTCGACGGCGGGAAGGTGACGGGGACGTTGAGCACGGTCGCGTCCCGGCCCGCGTCGGTGACGCGGTCCCACAGCCGCGTCGCCTTCACGTGCCGCCCCATCGGGACGTACGTCTCGTAGGAGTCGACCTCGCGGTCTTGGAAGCCGTACACGCCCGTCTCGCCGGGGTTCACGCCGGTCGTGAGGCTCGGCCAGCACGCGCTCGACTCGGGCGGTACGATGCTCTCCAAGCGCCCGGCCGATCCCGTCTCGGCGATGTCGGTCAGGTTCTCGAACACGTCGGGGTGCTCCTGAACGAGGTCGTACGGTACGCCGTCGATGCCGAGGAAGACGACGCGCTCGTCGTCGTCGCCGCGCAGCCGGTCGAACAGTCCCATGACCCGGTAGTCCGGTTCCGCCGACATATCCCTTGTGCTACGCCGAGCGGGACCCGATCGTCGGGAGCGACGGCGCGGTTCGGATTCAGAAGGCCTATTTCGCTTCGCACTGACACTCAGCCCGTATGAGCGATGACTTCCCGGCGAGCGTCGACGTCGATTACACCGACGGCGAGGGCGAGGATCCGGCGGACTACCCGTCGTTGCAACACAAGCTGGAGAAGGCGATCGAGGTCACGCGGCGGGGGCTCGAGCAGTACGAGAACCCGGCGGTGATGTGGACCGGCGGGAAGGACTCGACGCTGACGCTGTACTTCATCAATCAGGTGGCCGAGGAGTACGGCTACGAGAAGCCGACCGCCGTCTTCATCGACCACTTCCAGCATTTCGACTCGATCACCGACTTCGTCGAGCGCTGGGCCGACGAGTGGGAGATCGACCTGGTGTACGCCCGCAACGAGGACGTCGGCGCCTACGTCGACGAACACGGGCTCGAACCCGGCGACGACATCCCCGTCGACGCGCTCTCCGAGCACAACCAGCACCACATCCGCGAGATCCTCGAGTACGAGGAGGAGTCGTTCCCGTTCCTGCTGGACACGTACGTGGGTAACCACCTGCTGAAGACGGTCGCGCTCAACGACGCGCTCGAGGAGTACGACATCGACGGCGTCATCTCGGGCGTGCGGTGGGACGAACAGGAGGCGCGCGCGGACGAGACGTTCTTCTCGCCGCGCCACGACCCGGAGCTGTTCCCGCCGCACGACCGCATCCAACCCATCCTCCAGTTCGCCGAGGCTGACGTCTGGGAGGCGTTCTGGAACTACGTCGTCCCCGACACGGTCGAGGCGTTCCCCGACGAGGGGTACGTCCCCGACTCGGCCGAGGACCTCCCCGAGGGCGTCACCCAGGAAGACGTCCCCATCTCGCCGAAGTACTTCGCGGGCTTCCGCTCGCTCGGCAGCGAAGTGTCCACGGACAAGACGACCGAGGAACCGGCGTGGCTCCAAGACCTCGAGGGGACGACCGAGCGCGCCGGCCGCGCTCAGGACAAAGAGGACCTGATGGAGCGGCTCCGCGACCTCGGCTACATGTAACGCTCGGCGGGACCTCTCGTTCCGACGCCGACGGTCGAATCGTTCGACGAACCCGCCCGTTTCCGGCCGGCGACCCACGCGGCCGCCGTCGGCGACGCGAACCACACCGCTTTTGCTTTAGGCCTGCCTAAATACGCCGACGGTCACTGATACCCACTCCTGTTCCGAGCCGGCGTCGGGTTCCGACACGCACGGGGTCCCCGACATCGGATCAAGAGGCACACGAGTCCCCGACGTCTCGCCGCGCGCAAACCTCGAAACGTCGATACTCGCGGAGATCCGGAACCGCGGTCGGAGGGAATGCGAGCGACGTGACCGTCGACGACGTTCGAGCGGACCACCCACATGTCACACACCGAATCCGACACCGACGACACCGAACGCACAGTCATTCGAACCGGCCGCGACTTCGAACAGGAGTACCGGCTCGACGCGAGCGAGGCGGGCGAGTTCCTGATCGAGCTGGGCGAACAGCTCCGCGACGGGGACGAACTGACGATCAGCACCGACGAGTGGGAGCTCCCGTTCTCGTTCGGCGAGCCGGTCGAACTCGAGATCGACTTCGAGGGCGTCGGCGAGCCCGAACTCGAGATCGAGCTGGAACTCCCGGGCCGAACGGACGAGAAAGCACCGAACGTCGAGTGAGACGGCCCGCCGTCGTTTTTGCGGCGTTTCGGCGGCGCTCTCGCTCGTTCAGGTCGCGCTGGGCTAGCCCCTCACCGGCGCACGTCCGTGGCACACCCGGCGGTCCGCGTTCAGCGGTCCGCGTTCAATTGCTCGCGCTCAGCGGTCCGCGAGCTGAATCCCCCGCGCGACGACGTACATCAGCGTGATCCCGGTGCCGACGGCGATCACGAACTGCGAGACGACGGTGAGGAATCCGACGAGCAGGGAGCTCCCGCCGACCAGCAGGGAGATCAGGAACAACACCAGGGCCGCACCGCCGAAGAGGGCGATGAGGCCCGCGAGGGGGAACGCCTCCGCTCGGATCTCCCGGACGTCCAACTCTCCCGATTCGGGGTCGATAAACGGAGGTGACGACATAGCGGGGAATGGACGCCGACGCCCATAACGTGGGCGGGCGCTCTGAGGGTCCCTCTCCCGGCGTGCGAGGCCCCGATTCGCCCGATCGGACCAGAAACGTCTTTTCGCCCGGCGGCGAAGCCGCGGTATGTTCGGGACGAGCGGCGTCCGGGGGAGCGTCGGCGACGAGATCACCGCGAGCCTCGCGCTCGACGTCGGCCGCGCGCTCGCGACGGACGGCGCGGAAACCGTCGTTCTCGGTCGGGACGCGCGCGCGAGCGGGCGAACGCTGAGCCGCGCCCTCTCCGCCGGAATCACCGAGTGCGGCGGCGACGTCGTCGACGTCGGCGTCCAGTCGACGCCGACCGTCGCCCGCGCGGTCGTCGCCGAGGGCGCGGACGCCGGCGTCGTCGTCACCGCCTCGCACAACCCGGCGCCCGACAACGGGATCAAGCTCTGGAGCGCGGACGGCAGCGCGTTCGACGAGGACGCGAACGCCCGGATCGCGGACGTCGTCGAGGCGGAGGTGTTCGAGTTCGCGGCGTGGGACAACCTCGGGTCCCACCGCCGGCTGGAGGGCGCCCGGGACCGCCACGAGCGCGCCCTCCGGGAGTCGGTCGCGCTCCCGGACGACCTCGCCGTCGTCGTCGACCTCGGGAACGGCGTCGGGCGCGTCACCGCCGACGCGCTCCACGCGGCCGGCTGCGACGTGGAGACGCTCAACGCCCAGCGAGACGGTCGGTTCCCGGGGCGGCCGAGCGAGCCGACCGCCGAGAACTGCGCGACGGCCTGCGCGGTCGTCGAGGCGACCGACGCGGACCTCGGGGTCGTCCACGACGGCGACGCCGACCGGCTGATGGCGATCGACGAGCGCGGACGGTTCGTCTCGGGGGACGCGCTGCTCGCGCTGTTCGCCCGGCGGGAGGCCGAGGCGGGCGACCGCGTGGCGGTGCCGGTCGACACGAGCCTCCTCGTCGCCGACGCGCTCGCCGAGGTCGGCGCCGAGGTGACGTACACGCCCGTCGGCGACGCGTACGTGGCCGCCGAGACGCGGAAGCCGGACGTCGCGTTCGGCGGCGAACCCAGCGGCGCGTGGATCTGGCCCGACCGGACGCGCTGTCCCGACGGCCCGCTCGCCGCCTGCACGCTGGCCGCGCTGGTCGGCGCGGCGGGGTCGCTGGCCGGACTCGTCGACGACCTCCCGTCGTACCCGATCCGGCGGGACTCGATCCGACTCGACGAGAAGCGAGCCGTGGTCGACCGCGTCGCCGACCTCGCCCGCGAGGAGTTCGACGACGTGTCCGCGCTCGACGGGATACGAGTGGAGACGGAGGCGGGCTGGTTCCTCGTGCGAGCGAGCGGGACCGAGCCGCTGGTTCGGATCACCGCCGAGGCGCGGGACGAGAGCGACGCCGACGAGCTGTTCGCGACCGCCCGCGGGCTCGTGGACCGAGCGAGCGACGCGGACTGACCGCGATCTCCCGGCAATCCTCCCGCCGTCCCCGCGGAATCATATACGAGACGCACGTGTGTGGGAGCGTATGACAACCCTACCGTCCGAGACCGTCGGTGACGCGTACACGGAATCGACCGCGTGGGAGCTGCTCGGCGACCTCGCGGACCTCGGCGATCGGATGCCCGGCCACGAGGGCGAGGCCGCGGGGGCGTCGCTCGTGGCCGACGCGTTCGAGGACGCGGGGCTCGACGAGGTCTCGACGACGCCGTTCCCGATCCCCGGCTGGTGGCGCGGGGAGGCCTCCCTCACCGTCGATCGCGGCGGCCGATCGGCGACGTTCGGCGGGAGTCACGAGCTCGTCGAACTGCCGGGAACGCCGTCGGGGACGGTGACCGGGAGCGTCGTCGACATGGGCCACGGCCTCCCGGAGGACTTCGAGGGCGTCGACCTCTCGGGATGCATCGCGATGGCGTCGAGCCTCACCCCCGACGACTACGACCGGTGGGTCCACCGGAGCGAGAAGTACGACTACGCGGCCGAGTCGGGCGCGGAGGGGTTCCTGTTCTACAACCACATCGAGGGGGCGCTCCCGCCGACCGGCGACGTCGGCCACACGAACGGGCCGGGGCCGATCCCGGCCGTCGGGCTGAGCAAGGAGCTCGGCGACCGGCTCGTGCGCCACTGCGACGACGCCGAGGCGGACCGCGGCGTCGAGGCGACGCTCTCGGTCGAGGCGCGGAACGAGCCGGCCACCTCCGCGAACGTCGAGGCCGTCGTCGGCCCCGACACCGACGAGGAGGTGTTGTACACCGCGCACGTCGACGCCCACGACGTGGGTGTCGGCGCGAACGACAACGGGTTCGGGTCGGCGCTCGTCGTCGGCGTGGGCCGGGCGCTCGCGTCGATCGAAGACGAGCTCGAGACGCGCGTCCGGCTCCTCGTCTTCGGGGCCGAGGAGACCGGGCTCTACGGCTCGTACTACTGGTCGCACACCCACGACCTCGACCGCGTGAAATGCGTCGTTAACATGGACGGCGCGGGCTACTCGCGGGACCTCGAGATCTACCCCCACGGCGCGCCGGAGATCGGCGAGGCGTTCGCGGAGGTGAGCGACGAGTTCGGCGTGCCGATCGCGGTCGAGGACGGGCTCCGCCCGCACAGCGACCACTGGCCGTTCGCCCAGCGCGGCGTCGCCGCGGCGCAGGGCCGCTCGACCGCCGAGGACAGCGGCCGGGGGTGGGGCCACACGCACGGCGACACCCTCGACAAGCTCGACGTCCGGGACTTACGCGATCTGACGGTGCTGTCCGCGGCGGGGGTCGCGAAGCTGGCCGAGGCGGACCGCGAGGTCGCGGGCCGCGACCCCGAGTCGGTGAAAGAGGAGACGATCGCGGAGGGCCACGACGTCGGGATGAAGGCGACGGACTCCTGGCCGTGGGGCGACGACCGACCGTGGCCGTGGGCCGACGAGCTGCAGTGACCGGGCGGCTCGCCCGCCACGAGGGACTCCGGATCCCCGTCGGCGACGAGACCGTCGCGGCGACCCGCTACGAGCCCGTCGACGAGCCGGGGCCCTCGCCGGCGCTCCTCAACTACGTGCCGTACCCGCAACAGGACAGCATCACGTACGGTGGGTACGACCCGCTCAACCGGTACCTCGCCGCCCGGGGCTACGAGGTTGTCGCGGCCGACATGGTCGGCACGGGCGGGTCGACGGGGTTCATCGACGAACCGTTCACGCGCCGGGAGGGCGAAGAGCCGGCCGCGATCGTCGACTGGCTGGCCGACCGCCCGTGGACGACCGGGAAGGTCGGGATGTTCGGGAAGTCCTACGGCGGGATCACCGCGCTCGACGCCGCCGCGCAGCGCCCGGACGCGCTCGAGGCGATCGTCCCGATCCACACCCCGTTCGAGGGGGTCAGGAACGCGTACACCTACGGCGGCCTCTTCGAGCTGCTCACCATCGGGATGGACTGGCTCACGCTGATGCAGGCGCTCGACGCGAAACCGCCCTCGGATCCGTCCGGCGACCCGGCGTCGCTCGACGCGTGGCTGGAACGGCTCGGTCAACTCGACGACCGCGACCCGTGGCTGTTCCAGTTCCTCGACGCCGGCCCCGACGGGGAGTACTGGGCGGACAAAGCGATACCGGTCGAGCGGATCGACGTGCCCGTCCTCGCCGTCGACGGCTGGCGCGACCCCTACACCGAAGACACGCTCCGGTACGTCGACCGGATCGACGCGCCGACCCGCGTCCTGCTCGGCCCGTGGCGCCACCGGATGCCCCACCGCGGCCGCGAGTCGGCCATCGACTTCCGCCGGCAGGTGGCCGACTGGTTCGACCGGTTCCTGCGCGACGAGGACACCGGCGTCCTCGATCACCCACCCTACCGGGTCTGGACCGAGCGGGAGGGCGGCGGGACTCGCGCGGGGGTCTGGCGCGGGCTCGACGCGTGGCCGACCCTCGGCGACGGGGGCGCGGACCGGATGGCGTTCGCGCTCACGCCGGACGGGCTCGCGGTCGATGGCGCCGACGTTCCCGACGGCGCCGACGTCCTCGACGGGGACGACGGGTCGACCGCGACGGCTCGCGAGTTCTCGGAAGCGGCCGCGTTCGCCTGTGAGCCGGACCCGACCGTCGGGCTCGCCTCCGTCGACCCGTACGGCGCGGCGACCGCGCCGCCGCTCACGAACGACGACGACGCGCGGACGCTCGCGTTCGACACCGACCCGCTCGACCGGCCCGTGGAGCTCACCGGGACGGGCGAGGTCGAACTCCGGATCGAATCTCCCGTCCCGGACCCGACGGTCGTCGTGCGACTGGTCGACGTCGACCCCGCCGGTCGGGGTCGGACGGTCGCGCACGGGGCGGTCCGCGGCGCCTTCCGCGACGGGCTGGACTCTCGGGACCCGCTGCCGACGGACGAGGAGACGGACCTCGCGGTCGCGCTGGAGCCGACGTCGCACCTGTTCGAGGCGGGTCACCGGATCCGACTCGCGGTCGGGACGGCGCTCTTCCCCGAGGTGGCGGCGATTCCCGGACCGGACGGGCCGTCGCTCGGCGAGCCGATCACGGTTCGGTCGAGCCCGGCCGCGCCGTCCCGCCTGCGGTTCCCCGGCCGCCGGCACGCGGCGGCCGACCCCGCGTTCGCCGACGCGATCCGGATGGCGGGGCCGGACGAGGAACGGATCTCCGCGCGCGCCGAGCGGGCGACCGGATCGACCGAGTGGGAGACGTCGCGGACGCACGTCTCGGACGGGGTCCGCGCCGTCAAGTCGAGCGAGCAGCGCGTCGACCTCCCGCACGGAGCGTTCGCCGCCGAGTCGACTCACGAGGCGACGGTCGACGGGGGCGATCCGGCGTCGATCGACGCCCGGAACGCCCACCGGATGACCGTCGAGAACGACCTCGGAACGTTCCTCGTGGACGCGACGAGCCGGATCTCCCCGTCGGAGTGTCGCGTCCGGACGACGGTCGCTCACGAGGGAACCACGCTGTACGAGGGCGAGTGGACCCGGTGAGTGACCGGCGGTCTCGTCCGCGCCGCGGTCGCCTCCGCCCGCCGGCGTGCGCCGCGGTCGCGTCTGTCCGCTCGCCCGACGGAGCACAAGTCAGCACATAAACTGATAGTGCCGGGCCCACTCGAAGCGACGTGATGACCGCTCGAAACGACGACCACCGAGGGCACGACGGGGGAGACCGATGAAGGTCGGCACGGCCGAGGCCGGCCCCGGCGAGACGGCGACCGGGCACCGGACGGTGACGGAGCTCCCGGTCGGGGGGTCCGAGGACCTCCCGGTGACGGTGCTCAACGGCGGCGAGACCGGTCCGACGGTGTGGGTAACGGGCACGATCCACGGCGACGAGCCCACCGGAACGGCGGTGATACACGGCCTCTCGGAGCGAGTCGACGTCGCCGAGCTCGCGGGGGCGGTCGTCTGTCTCCCGGTGATGAACCCCACGGGGTTCCGAACCGCCTCCCGGACGTCCTCCTATCACGGCGACGACCCCAACCGCTACTTCGGTCGTGACGACGGCTCGAAGACGCCGCCGCGCGTCCAACAGGTGATCTGCGACCGGATATACGACGACATCCGCGCGACGGCCGACGCGCTCGTCTCGCTTCACACCTCGTGGGTCGCGACCCACCCATACACCATTCAGCCGCGGGTCTCGTACGGCGAGGACCGGAGCGTCTCGGACGCGGCGGTGCTCCGCGACCGGCTCATCGAACTGACGGAGGCCTTCGGGCTGCCGGTCGTCAACCAGTTCCCGCCGGACGAGACCGAGACCCGCGATCTCCAGCACTCGCTCAGCGGCGCGGCCGTCGCCGACGGGATCCTCGCGTTCACGCCGGAGCTCGGCGGCCGGCTCGTCGTCGAGCGCGACGTCGTCGCGGCGGCCGTCGACGGCGTCTGGAACGTCCTCCACGCGCTCGAAATGGTCGACCGGCCCGCCGACCGGCACCCCGAGTTCGCGTTCGACCGCGACGGCGACCTCAGGCGGTTCGACGGTCCCCACACCGACGTCGCGGGGATCGTCCGCTATCGGGCGACGGAGGGCGACTTCGTCGAGGCGGGCGACGTCGTCGCCGAAATCGTCGACCAGCACGGCGAGCTGAAGTCCGAAGTCGCCGCCGACCGCGACGGATACGTCCTCAGCCGCCGCGAGCGCGCCGCGGTGTACGAGAACGACGTGCTACTCGACATGGCGGTCCCCGACGACGACCCGCTGTTGGTCGAGTCGGAGTGAGGCCGTTCGCCCCGGTCCCTCGGACGGGCCGGCCCTTTCGCCGCCTTCCGCGGGCGAACACCGCGCGGTCGGGAGACGAGGCCGAATCGAACGCGGGCTCGGTGTTTCGATTGTTTATAATTAACGACCATGAGGATATGTGGGTTCAGAAATAGGGGCCAAAACAGTACATTCACAGGGGGAAACGGCGATTGTCTCCCACGTTATATGGATAAAAGACTGCTGAAGCGGATGGGCCGTAAATTTATATACTATCTCCTGAAATGGTAGGCCGTTCCATGGTCCTGTCAGACGAGGACGTTAATCGACGCAAGTTCCTGAAAGCGACGACTGCGGGCGGTACGGCCGGTCTCACGGCCCTCGCCGGCTGTAGCGGCGGCGACGGCGGCGACGGCGGCGACGGCGGCGACGGCGGCGACGGCAACGACAGCAGCGAGGACGGCAGCGACGGCGGCGACGAAGCCGGCAACGAGGGAAGTAACCTCCCGACGTACACCTACGTCAACAACGCGCAGAGCTACAACCCACCGCGACACGACGCGATCAACCTCATCGCGAGCCAGTTCGGTGACGAGCTCGGCCTCGACATGGAGGTCGACGTGCTCGAGTGGGGGACGCTGTTCAGTCGCGTCTCCCAGGAGTACAACTACAGCTTCGCGACGTGGCACACGTTCTTCGTCTCGGAGCCGGTGACCGAGCTGAACAACCTGTTCAACTCGGGGAACACCGACCCCGGCGAGGGCAACTACTCGGGGTACGAGAACCCCGACCTCGACGAGCTGATGGGCAACTACCTGGGCGAGCCGGACGCCGACACCCGGATCGACCAGTGTCACGAGATCCAGCAGATCCTGATGGACGACGTGCCGACGATGCCCATTACCCAGATGCCCCAGGCGGCCATCTTCAACAGCAACCAGGTGAGCAACTGGCAGGCGGACCTCGCGAACGGGTTCAACTCGTACTGGACGATGATCAACCTGGAGATGGAGGGCGACACGAGCACCCTGAAGGGGTACTGGCCGGAGACGCTCTCGACGATGAACGTGCTCGGGCACAACGACGAGAGCAAGCACGTCTACCAGTTCAACATGATGTACGACTTCCTGGTCCAGCTCAACAACAACGCCGAGCCGGACCCGGAAGTCAGCCTCGCGACCGACTGGAACCGCGTCGACGAGACCACGATGGAGTACACGATCCGGACCGACCACTCGTGGCACGACGGCGAGGACCTCACGGCCGAGGACGTCGCGTTCACGTACAACTACATCAATGACAACGAGGTGCCGCTGTACTCCACGCAGTCGCAGTACATCGACAGCGCGGAGGTCGTCGACGAGGAGACCGTTCGGATCAACATGGCCGAGCCGCTCGGGCCGTTCAACCTCGCGGTCGCGAACCTCATCCCGATCATCCCCGAGCACATGTGGGCCGACCGGGACAACCCCAGTCAGGCGAACATCGAGGAGCCCGTCGGGAGCGGTCCGATGATGTTCGACTACTGGGAGCAGGGCAGCGAGTTCGGGATGGTCAAGTTCGACGACCACTTCGCGCCCGTCAGCTTCGAAGAGCGCTTCTGGCGCGTCATCCCCGAGGCGTCGACGGTGTGGGAGAACCTCATCAACGGCGAGCTCAACTACGAGCCGTTCGGCCGGATCGACCGCCAGCTCGACCAGAACCAGGACAACGAGAACATCGGGACCCAGTTCCAAACCGCTCCGACGTTCTGGATGTTCACCCCCAACGAGCGCCAGGAGGGACTCGGCGACGTCCAGATGCGGAAGGCGCTGGTCGAGGCCATCCCGCGGACGGCCATCGTCGACCAGATCCTGTTCGGCTTCCCGGAGCGCGGGTTCAACATCGTCTCGCCGGCGTTCGGGCCGCTCCACACCGAGGACGTCACCGAGTACGAGGAGAGCATCGACGCCGCCCGGAGCCGGCTCGAGGAGGCCGGCTACACGTGGAACGACGACGGCGCCATTCAGGCGCCTGAGTAGAGCGAACGGCCGTTCCACGGCTTTATCGACACAAAGTTTAAACGAATAACTGTGATACCAGTGAGCAAGTAACATGGGAAAAGCTAGTTTCGTCGTCAGGCGCACGCTCCAGCTCGTGGTGACGCTGTGGGCCGTCGGGACGGTCCTGTTCGGGCTGTTCAGGCTCATGCCCGGCGATCCGACGTCGTACGTGATCTCCTCGCAGATGACGCAGGAGGCCCGCAGACAGCTCATCGAGAGCTACGGACTCAACGACCCGTTGTACATCCAGTACTTCCGGTTCCTCGAGAACCTCGTCGTGTTGAACTTCGGCCAGTCGTTCCACTCGAACCAACCGGTCACCGACGTCATCGCGACGTACCTGCCGAACACGCTCGTGCTGATGCTGACGGCGTTCGTCATCGCGTACGCCATCGGCATCACGCTCGGGGTGTTGTCGGGGTGGTACCGCGGCTCCCGCTTCGAGCGGAGCACGGTCATCACCGCCCTGACCGCCCGCAGCGTGCCGACGTTCTACGTCGGCCTCATCGTGCTGTGGATCTTCGGCGCGACCTTCGGCGTCATCCCGATGAGCGGGATGACCAGTCTCGGCACCGGCGGGCAGAGCACTGGGTTCCTCGATATGGTGTTCACGATGGACTTCGTCCGTCACCTCATCGCCCCGGCGGCGGTGCTCGCCTTCTACTACATGGGGTACCCGCTGTTGATCATGCGCTCGAGCATGCTCGAGGTGCTCTCCGAGGACTTCATCGACGTCTGTCGCGCGAAGGGACTCAAAGAGCGGACGATCATGTTCAAACACGCCGCCCGCAACGCCCTCCTGCCGATCATCACCGCGGCGGCGATCGCCCTCGGCTACGCCGTCGGGGGGAGCGTCCTCATCGAGACGGTGTTCGCGTGGCCCGGTATCGGCCGGGAGATGGTCCGCGCGGTGCTCCGACGCGACTTCCCCGTCGCGCAGGGGACGTTCATCGTGCTCGCGTCGACCATCATCTTCCTGAACTTCCTCGCGGACCTCGCGTACGGCTACCTCGACCCGCGGGTGACTTACGACTAACACAATGGCCCAAAAAGAACAATCGAGCCAGTCGATATTCACCGACCTCGACGACGCCAGTACCGACGCGGAGGTCAACAAGTGGCAGCGGACGTTCCGCCTCTGGCGGGAGACCCTCCGAGAACACTGGGGGATGCTGACCGACGAGCTGTCGGTCAAGCTCTCGATGCTCACGGTGGCGGGGTTCGTCGTCATCGCCATCTTCGCGCCGTACATCGCGACCCACCAGCCCCTCGTCCGGCAGTACCAGGGCGACGCCGGGGTCCTCATCGACAAGTGGGTGGAGCCGTCGCTGCTCGGCGCGGACTCCGAGTACCTCCTCGGAACGACGGCCGCGGGCTACGACATCTTCAGTCAGCTCGTGTACGGCACGCGCGCGGCGCTGATGGTCGGCATCATCGCCGCGGTGTTCACCGCGGGGATCGGTACCCTCGTCGGGCTCGTCGCGGGCTACTACGGCGGGAAGGTCGACGACGCGCTGATGCGGCTCGTCGACTTCCTCTACGGGATGCCGCTGCTCCCGACGGTCATCGTCCTCGTCGCGGTGTTGGGGCCGAACCTCTGGAACATCATCCTCGCGCTGATCGTCCTCCAGTGGCGATCGACCGCCCGCGTCATCCGCTCGCAGTCGCTGTCGCTCCGTGAGCGCCCGTTCGTGAAGGCCGCAGAGGTCGCCGGGGCCAGCGACTGGCACATCATCAGCAGACACCTCGCGCCCAACGTGCTCCCGATGACGTTCCTCTACGGGTCGTTCGGCATCGCGTGGGCCATCCTCGCCGAGGCCGGCGTCTCCTTCATCGGTCTCGGCGACCCCAACACGGTCTCGTGGGGAACGATGCTGCAGGCCTCCCGCGCCTACTCCGCGCTCTCGTTCGGGGCGTGGTGGTGGTTCGTGCCGCCGGGAATCTGCATCGGCCTGCTCGTCATCAGCGGTTTCCTCATCGGCCGCGGCTACGAAGAGATCACGAACCCCAAACTACAATGAGCCAATTGGAAGTCGAAGACCTCGAAGTCTACTACGAGACCGAAGACGGGCCGGCACAGGCGGTCGACGGCGTCTCCTTCGAACTCGAACAGGGGGAGAACCTCGGCATCGTCGGCGAGTCGGGCTGCGGGAAGACCACGCTCGCGAAGGCGATCATCGGCATCCTCCCCGACGCCGGCTACATCAACAACGGAAGCATCAACTTCAAAGGCGACGACCTGACGGAGATGCCCGAGCCCCAGCGCCGCCGCCTCAAGTGGGAGGAGATCTCCATGATCGCCCAGTCGGCGATGAACTCGCTGGATCCGGTGTACACCATCCGCGAGCAGATCGTCGAGGCGATCGAGACCCACCGGCCGGGAACCGGCCGCGTGGAATCCGAGGAGATCGTCACGGAGATGTTCGAGCTCGTCGGGTTGGACCCGGAGCGCGCCGACGACTACCCCCACCAGTTCTCCGGGGGGATGCGCCAGCGCGCCATGATCGCGATGGCGCTCGCGCTCGAACCGTCGCTGATGCTGGCGGACGAGCCCACCACGGCGCTCGACGTCATCATGCAAGACCAGATCCTCAAGCGGATCGGCTCGATCCAAGAGGAGATCAACTCCTCGATGCTGGTCATCACGCACGACGTGAGCGTCGTCGCCGAGACCTGTGACCGCGTCATCGTGATGTACGCCGGGAAGGTCGCCGAGGAAGGTCCGGTCGAAGAGATATTCGACCAACCGTATCACCCGTACACGATCGGGCTGAAGCGCGCGTTCCCGAACATCCGACAGAGCAACCAAGACCTCCTCTCCATCTCGGGGTACCCGCCGGAACTCATCGATCCGCCGCAGGGGTGCCGGTTCGCCGAGCGCTGTCCGATGGCGACGGACCGGTGCCGAGAGGAGGAGCCCGAGGCCCACTACGAGAACGGGCTCCGGTCGTACTGTCACTACGCGGACGAGATCGACACCGAGCTTCGGCCGTACGCGGATGACCCCGGGACGTGGAACCAGACGACCGCCGCCCCCGACGGTGGTGTCGAGGAATGAGCGGCAACGACGTCCTCCTCGAAGTCGAGGACCTGAAGAAACACTTCAAGGTCAATCAGGGCTGGATCGCGAGCCTGATGGAGTCGTTCGGCGGCGGCGGGCCCGACTACGTCCACGCGGTCGACGGGGTGAGCTTCGAGCTCCGCCAGGGGGAGACGCTCGGGCTGGCGGGCGAGTCGGGCTGCGGCAAGACCACGACCGGCATGTCGATGGTGAAGCTCCACGAGCCGACCGCCGGCGACATCGTCTACGACGACACGCGGCTCTCCGAGGCGAGCGACGCCGAGATCAAGCGGTTCAGGCAGAACGCGCAGATGATCTTCCAAGACCCCTTCGAGAGCCTGAACCCGCGGATGACGGTGTACGACACCGTCGCCGAGCCGCTGCGGATCCACGACATCCGCAACGAGACGGCGCGGGTCCAGCGCGCCCTGGAGTTCGCGGAGCTGCTCCCGCCCGAACAGTACTTCAACCAGTACCCGCACGAGCTGTCGGGCGGCCAGCGTCAGCGTGTCGCCATCGCGCGGGCGCTCGTGCTCGACCCGGACTTCATCGTCGCCGACGAGCCGGTGTCGATGCTCGACGTGAGCCTCCGTGCGGGCGTCCTCTCGCTTCTCGACCGGATGACCGAAGAGTTCGGCCTCTCAGTCGTCTACATCAGCCACGACCTCTCGCTGCTCCGGCACATGTGCGACCGGCTGGCGATCATGTACATGGGAAAGATCGTCGAGAAGGGCCCCACCGACCAGGTCATCGAGAACCCCCAGCACCCGTACACCCAGGCGCTCATCAACGCGGTCCCGGTCCCCGACCCCTCGGTGGGACGGGAGCGCGTCGAGCTCCAAGGGGAGGTCGGCGACATCGTCGACGTCCCGACCGGCTGTCGGTTCAAAGACCGGTGTCCCGACTACATCGGCGACGTCTGCGACCAGGTGGTGCCGCCGCTCGAGGCGAAGACGGCGTTCGAACAGGAGGTCGCCTGTCACCTCTACGAGAGCGCGGAGGGGTACGACCCCTACGAGGAGCTCGAGGGGAGGCCGTCCGCGGCGGCCGGTGACGGCGCCGAGTCGACGCCGGCCGACGACTAGGCCCGTTACTCCTTCTCGCGGATCGGCGCCGTCAGTCGGACGCCCGGCGCGGTCACCGCGAACGGGAGCCGCGACTTGTGTTTCTCGCAGACGCCCGTCACGGTTTCGCGGACGGCCCCGATCCGCGATATCGTCTCCAACACCTCGGGCGTGTAGTCCACGGCGAGCCCGTCGACGCGGCCGGCCCGCGCTCCGCCGTCGAGCCGGTACGCCTCGGCGACCGGGAACTCCGCGGAACCGCAGTCGGGCCGGTCCTCGCTCTTCCGGTCGATGTCCCTCGCGTAGAGGGCGCTCGGCGGGAACAACCCCTCCCGCTGGACGCGTTCGAACTCGTCGCGGAACCACGGCTCCCCGAACCGCTCGACGTACACGTCGGCGCCCTCGCGGAGCGCTCCGGGGTCGGCGTCGCCGGCGCCGACTTCGAGGTGGCGGGCGTGGATCCGCGGCGGCTCGGCGAACCCGAGGCTCGGGACGCTGTTGCCCGCCGGATAGGCGTCCTCCTCGGCGGCGGTGGTGGTGTTGTGGAGCCGTCGCTCGATCCGCCCGTCCGAGACCAGCCGCGTCGGCGTGGTCGGCTTCACCTCGGTGTCGTAGGCGCGGGCGGCCCACGAGCCGGCGCGGATCCCGTCCTCGATATCGAGGTCGTCGGGACCGATACGGTCGCCGACGGCGTAGGGGCTCATCCCCATGTAGCAGGTGTCGGTCTCGAGGTAGTGCGACACGAAGTGGAACAGCTGGCCGGCCGCTTCAGGGCTCAACGCGACCGTCGTCTCCCCGGACGGCGCGTCGACCGGGTCGGCGCCCGACAGCGAGCGCGCGTCGGCCGCGGCGGCCGCGAACGCGTCACCCATCTCGTCGAGGAAGGCCGCCCCCGCCGTCGACCCGGCGTGACGGCTCACCTTCGGCCCGTCGGCGAGCGAGAGGCTGAAATCGACTTTCGCCCGGTCGAGCGTCGTGCGGACGACGCTCCCGGTCGTGGTGCCGACCGCCTCCTCGACGTGCGCGTCCGTGTAGTTCGCCCACCGGCGGTCGAGGGCGAGGTCGTCCGCCGCCGCGAGCCCGTCCTCCACCGCGGCGACCTTCTCGTCGAGCGGGCGGGCGTGTATCCCCTCGTCCGCCCAGCCGCCGTGGGTCCCCCGGTGAACCGTGTAGGCGTCGAACCGCCCGGGCTCCTCCTGCGCGAGCACCTCGCCGCTCCGGATCGCCCGGTCGGCGGCGTCGCGCAGGCTCTCCTCGTCGAGCGCGTTCGTGTAGCGGTAGTCGGCCGCGCCGTCGGCGAAGACGCGGAGCCACACGCCCGTCTCGGTGAACTCCGTCGCGTTCCGGGGGCCGTCGCCGGTGACGACGAGGTCGGTCTTCTCCTGGTAGACGCCGCCGACCTCCGCGTACGACACCGCGTCGTCCGCCTCGAACTCGTCGAGTAGCCAGTCCATCGCGTCCGACACGCTCTCGCGTCCGTCGCTCATGCTCGTGGTATCTCCGTTCACTCACATGAAACCCCGGACTCTCCGGCGGCGATTTCCGGGGACGGGGCCCGGACCGGCGCGGAGCGCGTCCCGCCGATCAGTTCCCGCCGTCCCGGCGCTGCTCCTCGGCTTTGGCCTCGTACTCCCTCGCCACTCGCTTCTCTTGGAGTTTCTTCCTGTACTCCCAGTAGCCGGCGCCGAAGACGAGGAGGCCGAGGACGACGCCCTGAATCGGCGCCCCGGCGATAGCGAAGTAGGCGACGGCGCCGACCGCGAACAGCAGCGAGAGCCCGAGGGTCGCCCTCGCCCACCGCTGTTTCGGCACGCGAGGGAGGTTCATGCACGTGAATCCGACGCGGGACGTATCAACGTTGGGCTTCGAGGGGCGCGTTCGGCTCTCTCCTATGCCCTCGCGGTCGGCGTTCGAGACCACGGGTCTACGGACCCACGGGCGGGCTACGGCCGTCGCCTCCGGACCCCGAGCCCCGCCACCAAGAGCGCGAGCACCGCGGCGACCACGCCGAATCCCGGGGCGGTCTCGCTCGTCTCGGCGCCCGTCGACGTCGACTCGGCGTCGCCGCGGAGTTCGATCGACCCCGCTTCGTCCCCTTCGAGCGACACCGTCCCGCTCTCGGGCGGTTCGAACGTCACCCCGATGGTCGCGCTCTCGCCCGGGCCGAGCGACACGCGCCGCTCGGCGACGGGGTCGCCGTGCATCGCGACGGTGAGGTTCCGGGTCGCCGGGCGGTCACCGGGGTTTTCCACCGTCGTCCGGAGGGTCGTCTCGTAGCCGTCCCGGACCCAGTCCGCCGGCACCTCGCTCTCGGCGATCCGGATCCGACCGGGTTCGAGCGCGACGACCGCCACTGGCGTCGCGTGCGGCAGCGTGACCGTGTGGGTATCGCCCTCCCGGTCGTGCGAGACGTTCTCCGTCGTCCACTCGCCGCCGGCGTATCGCAACGCCGCGACGTGCTCCGGGCTCGCCTCGCTCGGGAGCGACTCGGAGTCGACGGCGAATCGAAGCGTCGCCGCGCTCGTGTCGGCCGGATCGAGCGTGGAGTCGAACGCCACGTACCCGAGCTCCGTCCCGCGCGGGACCGGGTCGGGACCGTCTGGCTCGGCCGTCGGTCGGCCGACCGTCGCCTCGAACGCGTCTCGCTCATCGGCCGGATCCACCGCGAACGTGGCCACTGAGATGCCGGACCCGGATCCCGACGGCCCGGCGAGATTCACGTCGGTCTCGTAACGCTCGCCGGCAACACCGTCGACCTCGACGGCGACGGCCTCATCGGAAGCGGACCGGACCACGGTCGGTTCCGGATCCGTCGTCGTCGCGCCGCCCCCTGAGCCGGACGAGCCCGAAGAACCCGACGAGCCCGAAGAACCCGACGAGCCCGAGAAACCCGACGAACCGGACGCGCCACCACCGGATCCGGAGTTATCCCGTGGTTCGACGACGGAGACGGTGCCGACCGTCGCGTCGTCGACCGCGACGGTGTACTCCCCGGCAGCGGTATACGTGTGAGTGACGGTCACCGTCGTCCCGCCGCCGGGAACGGACGCCGTGCGCTGGACGGTGGTCCCGTCACCGAGTGCGATGTCGACCTCTCGTTGGCCCGTGGCTTCGCCGTCGTTGGTGAGTTCCACGGTGAGCTCCACCGATTCGTTGACTTCGACAGAGTCCGTCCCGAGCGTCGACTCGCCGAGCGACACATCGGCCGGTTCGAGCACGGTGAGCGTGCCAACATCGTCACCGTTGACCGTGAGCGAGTACTCGCCGGTCGACTCGAACGTCTGCTCGAAGCGGACGGTCTCGGTCTCGTCGGGCCCGACGGTTCGCGTGGCGGTTTCGAGCGTCTCGGTGCCGTCGCGCAACCGGGCCGTGAACTCGCCCGCGACGTCGCCGTCGTTCGCGAGGTCGACGGTCACCGTGGTCGACTCGCCGGCGATGATCGTCTCCGGGGCCAGAGCGGTGTCGCGGACCGAGACGTCGGCGGGCGCGAGCACGCTGAGCGTGCCGGCCGATTCGCCGTTCACGGCCATATCGCGTTCGGCGGCCGAGTCGAACGTCGGCGTGAACTCGACGGCCTCGCTGTCGCCGGGACCGATGACCAACTCTCTGGTCTCGACCGGCTCGCCGTCGACGCTCAGCGTCGCGGTGTGGACTCCCGACTCGCTGCCGACGTTCACGACGGTCGCGGTCACTGCGGCCGGCTCGCCTTCGAGCACCCTCGCCGACTCGACCTCCGCGTTCGTCGTCCGGAACGTCGCCGGTTCGACCACGGTGAGCGTCCCGGCGGTCTCACCGTTGGCCGTAATCTCGTACAGACCGTTTCCAATCGCCGTGTATGTGAGCCGTTCCGTCGTGGTCTCGTCGGGGGCGACCGTCACCTCCGTCGCGGCCTTCTCCTCTCCGTTCGCCGCCACTGCGACCGACAGGCTCCCCTCGCGGTCGCCGGTGTTTTCGACTGTGGCGGTGACCGCGACTTCGTCGGCGACGGAGACCACGTCGTCGTCGAGCGCGGCGCCCGTGACCGTCAGTTCGGCCGGCGACTCGACTGTCACCGTCCCGGCGGCCGTTCCGTCGACCGAGACGTCGTACTCACCGGGGTCCTCGAACGTCGCGTCCAGTTCGACCGTCTCCGAGTCGCCGCCCGCGAGCGTCACTCGCCGGCTGTCGACCGCTCGGTCGGTCCCGCCCGGTCCCGTCGCGCGCGCCTCGGCGGTGAACGTCCCCTCGTCGTCGCCGACATTCGTCACCTCGGCCACCACGGTCGCGGTGTCGCCCGTCAGGACGGTCTCGTCCGCCAGCTCCGCGTTCGACACCTCGAACGCCGCCGGTTCCGAGACGGTGAGACTCCCGGCCGAGGCGCCGTTGATGGCGACGTCGTACGTCCCCGTCTCCTCGAAGGTCGTGGCGAACTCGACCGTCGCCTGCGCCCTGGGATCGAGCGTGCGGGTCTTGGTCTCTCTCGTCGTTCCATCCACTCGGAGTTCGACGGTCACCTCGCCCGCGGTGCCACCGTCGTTCTCGGCGGTCGCCGTGATCGTTACCTCGTCACCCGGATCGACGCTCGTCGCCGACAGCTCTGCGTCCGCGATCGAGACGTCTGCCGGGTCCGGTTGGACTACTACGCCCCGCGGTGTCGCGTCGCCGACGCCGACCGCGTACTCGCCCGCAGTGTCGAACGCCCGGGTAAAGGTGACCGTCTCCGTGTCGCCGGCGGCGACGTCGACCGATCGGGAGTCTGCGACGTCGCCGTCGATCAGGAGGTCGGCGGCGTACGTGCCGTCGGCGTCACCGGTGTTCTCGATGTCGGCGGTGACGTCGACGCTCTCTCCGACCTCAATCTCGGAATTTGAGAGCGTCACCCCGCTCACCGTGAACTCGGCGGACGCCGGCTCGGTCACCGTGAGCGTGCCCGCGCTCACGTCGTTGACCGTGACGTCATACTCACCGGTGCCCGTCGCCGTGTAGGTGAGCTGCTCCGTTCTGCGCTCGCCGGCGTCGAGGGCCAGCTCGGCGCTGGTTCGGTCCGCGCCGTCGGCCGCGACCGTCACCGTCAGGTCTCCTTCGCGCTCGCCGGTGTTCTCGACGGTGACTGAAACCGTGACATCGTCGCCGTCTTCGACCGTGCCCTCTCGTAAGAACGCATCGGCGACCGAGACGTCCGCCGTCGCCGCTCGATTCACCGTGATATTCGCCGGCGGTGCGTCGCCGACGCCGACCGCGTACTCGCCCGCAGTGTCGAACGACCGGGTGAAGGTGACCGTCTCCGTGTCGCCGGCGGCGACGTCGACCGATCGGGAGTCGACGACGTCGCCGTCGATCAGGAGGTCGGCGGCGTACGTGCCGTCGGCGTCACCGGTGTTCTCGACGTCGGCGGTGACATCGATGCTCTCCCCGATCTCGATCTCGGAATCGGAAGGACTCACGTCGGTCACGGTGAATTCGGCCGACGCCGGCTCCGTCACGGTGAGCGTCCCCGCGCTCACGCCGTTGGCCGTGATCTCGAACTCACCGGTCGTCGTCGCGGTGTAGCTGAGCCGCTCGGTTCGTTGCTCGCCGCCGGGAACGGTCACGTCCTCGGTGATCCGTTCGGTCCCGTCGGCCGCGATCGCGATCGACAGCTCCCCCTCGCGGTCACCGGTGTTCTCGACTCTCGCAGCGACCGTGACTTCGTCATCGGCGGACACCGTCGTCTCCTGCAGGGACGCGTCCGTGACCGAGGCGTCGGCCGGCGCTACGTCGTTTACCGTGAGATCTCTCGGTGATGCGTCGCCGACGCCGACCGCGTACTCGCCCGCAGTGTCGAACGATCGGGTGAAGCTGACCGTCACCGTGTCGCCGGCGGCGACGTCGACGGATTTGCTGTCGACGACGTCACCGTCGATCAGGAGGTCGGCGGCGTACGTGCCGTCGGCGTCACCGGTGTTCTCGACGTCGGCGCTGACGTCGACGCTTTCTCCCACGTCGATTTCGGCGTCCGAGAGCGTCACTCCGCTCACGGTGAACTCGGCCGAGGCCGGTTCCGTCACGGTGAGCGTGCCCGCGCTCACGCCGTTGGCCGTGATCTCGTATTCACCGACCTCCATCGCGGTATAGCTGAGCCGCTCGGTTCGTTGCTCGCCGGCGTCGAGGGTCAGCTCGGCGCTGGTTCGGTCCGCGCCGTCGGCCGCGACCGTCACCGTCAGGTCGCCCTCGCTGCCGCCGGTGTTCTCGACGGTGACTGAAACCGTGACATCGTCGCCGTCTTCGACCGTGCTCTCTCCTAGCGATGCGTCCGTGACCGAGACGTTCGCCGGCTCCGGTTGCGTCACGGTGAGCTCCCGTGGTGAGGCGTCGCCGACGCCGACCGCGTACTCGCCGGCCGCGTCGAACGACCGGGTAAAGGTGACCGTCTCCGTGTCGCCGGCGGCGACGTCGACCGACCGAGAATCGACGACGTCGCCGTCGATCACGAGTTCCGCGTCGTACGTGCCGTCGGCGTCGCCGGTGTTTTCCACGTCGGCAGTGACGTCGACGCTCTCCCCGACCTCGATCTCGGAATTGGAAAGGCTCACGTCGGTCACGGTGAATTCGGCCGACGCCGGCTCGGTCACCGTGAGCGTCCCTGCCTCCTCACCGCTGACGCTGAGCTCGTACGTTCCCGCCGTGTCGAACGATTCGATAAACTCGAAATCCGCAGTCACTCCGGCCTCGACTTCGACGTCTTTCGTGGCGATGACGCCCTCGGAGTCGGTTCGGAGCTCCGCCGTGAACGTCCCCGTCTCGTTCCCGATGTTCTCGACGGTCGCCGCGATCGTAGCGCTGTCGCCCGCCTCGATCGTGTCTCCGTCGAGCTGTGCGTTCACCATCTCGAAGTCGGCATCGGCAGCGGCGCCGGAGACGCCGACGCCGAGGGTTACCGCGGTCAGTATCGCTGCGACGACTAACAGTAAACAGACCCAGCCGACGGCCACGTCGCGGCCGACCATGGGACATGCAACCCCCCGAGAGCATTTGTTATAGACGCCGGATCCGCATTAAGCCAGCCATACATCTGACACGTCAGCGGAGCGACCGTGCTTCCGTTCGCTCGGCGCCGGACACTCCCGTCCGGTGATACCGCCGGACGACGGCTCAGCGCGCCTCGCCGTCCAGATACGGCTCACACACTAGCTTCACGCCCTCCTCGAAGCCGATCTCGGGTTCCCAGCCGGTGGCCTCGTGGAACTGCGAGTAGTCGGCCATCGTGTCGTGGACGTAGCCGTCGAAGGGGCACTCAATGTACTCCGGGTCGATGTCCGTGCCGAGCGCGTCGTTGATCATCGCGACCATCTCGTTGAACGAGTACGCCTCCTCGGTGCCGACGTTGTAGACGCCGGTGATCTCGTGGTCGGCGGCGAGCTCGCAGGCGCGGGCGACGTCCGAGACGTGGGTGAAGTCGCGGGTCTGGCTGCCGTCGCCGAACAGCTCGGGCGCCTCGCCGTTCGCGATGGCGTCCGCGAACTGCGCGACCGTGTTCGCGTACTCGCCCTTGTGTTCCTCGTTGCCGGCGAAGCCCTGGTAGACGGAGAAGAAGCGGAGGCCGGCCATCGCCATCTCGTGGTGGTTGGCGTAGTACTCGGCGTAGCGCTCGCGCGCGAGCTTCGAGGCCTCGTAGGCGGTGTGCGCCTCCACGTCCATGTCGACGGGCGAGGGCTCGGTGCGGCTGCCGTAAATGGAGGAGGTGGAGGCGTAGACGACCGTTTCGCACCCCTCGCGGCGGGCGCGCTCGACCGCGTTGACGAACCCCTCGACGTTGACGCGGCAGCCGCGCTGGGGGTTCTCCTCGTGCATGTTCCGCGAGGAGAGCGCGGCGAGGTGGAAGAGCACGTCGACGTCGGTGGGGTAGTCGTCGTCGAGGACCGAGGCTTCGACGAACTCGACGTCGTCGTCGAGGTTCTCGGGAGTCCCGAGGTAGGTGTCGTCGACGGCGATCACGTCGTTGTCGCTCGTGAGGCGGTTCGCGAGGTTCGAGCCGATGAAGCCCGCGCCGCCCGTGACGAGAACGCGTTTGTTCTGCATGAATGTGTGTCGTTGGGGGGAGGGAATGATGGCTTCGCTTTCGAGATTTACCGTGGCGGTTCGGCGAGACCGATATCGCCTACGAGCCGCGATCCGACAGCGAATCGGCGGGAATGTCCTGATTGCGGCGTGTTTTAGCCATTCAAGAGAGGCGAGAGTGTCCGTTTTGTCCGCCTTCGTGGCGTCTTATCGAGCGGACGCAGCTTCCTGCCGTATCTCGATGACCTTCACCGCGGTTTCGGTCCCTCCACCGCAGAACTCCGAGCATGCGGAGACCAGAGCGCTGGTTCCGGATACGCTTGAAGCTCGCAAGTGGATCCACGGCCTGAGATTCAGCGACCGATTCGTATCGGTCCTCGACCGTCTCGATGAATAGCCCTCCCATCCGATGATCTCTTTAAAACACGGCAGTTCAACGCCGCTTGATAGCGGTTTCGTGGGGCCTCCGGCACCCCTCATTTCGTCTGTTCTCGTTCCGCAGTCTGCAGTGAACCCGTCTCCCTGCAACTACACCCCTCGTTTCGTCTGTTCTTCCGTCTGCAAACTGACTAGGGCTGATCTTCGATCGACTCGCGCGTCTCTAAGATGATTTCGGGATCCAACGCGAGTTCGTACCGGTAGTGGACGCCGCCTGCACGCCCGTCATTCTGTTCGGTACGTTCGAGAAACCCGAGCATCGTGAGATTTGCGAGATGGTTCTGGATACTTTTTAACGTGGTCAGCGGATCGTGACTCCAGTTTCGTGCGACGCGTTCGTACACCGCCTGAATCTCTTTCGACCGTGCGGGAATGTTTCCGTCCACCTCAAGCCGTGCGAGCGACTCCAAGATGAGCTGCCCGTGCATCGTCTGGTCGCGCAGCTTGTCCTGGACACGACCTCGCTGAACACGCGCCGCGGCCACTTCGATATGGTCGTCGGTGATCGCTGACGCTCCCTTTTCTTCAGCGACATCACCGCCCTCGCGGAGGAGGTCTATCGCCTGTCGTGCGCTTCCGGTGTCTTTCGCGGCCTTCGCGGCTGCGAGTCTGATAGCGGAGTCTTCACATGCGCCGTCAACGAGCGCCTTCTCGGCTCTGGCGGTAAGAATCGACTGCAGCTCGTCCGCATCGTACGGAGAGAAGGCCAGTTCCTCCTCCATCAGCGTGTCTTTGACTTTCGGGCTCAGCGATGAGCGAAACGTGTAGTTGTTGCTGATTCCGATCACGCCGACCCGCGCCGCGTCGAGGTGACCGTTTGCCCGTGCGCGCGACAGTTCGTACAGCAGTGAATCTGGATCAGAAAGGTGGTCAATTTCGTCGAGAATGAAGAGGAACGTCCCACCGAGGGATTCCATCTCATCGTACAGTGTTTCGAGGGCGTGCGACGTCGAGAGACCGGTTTCCGGAAACGGTTCCCCCTCGTCTCCGCGGATGCTGTTTATCAACGATCGAACTGTTCTGTACACGCTGTCATCGTTGCAGTTCCGGAAATGGACGTGAAGTTCCTCGGCTTCGTCTCGCCGTTTTACTTCGGTCTGGAGGGCGCTCATCATGTACTCCGTGACGGCCGTCTTTCCGACACCCGTTTTCCCATAGATGAATACGTTTGCGGGATTTCGACCGAAGAGAACGTCTTTTACCGCAGAGCGATACGCATCGATTTCGTCGTCCCGCTCAACGATAACGTCAGGACGATACTCCTCTGAGAGAATGGATTTGTCCTCGAATAGCGTTTCAGTCATCTCCGTGAAGAGATCTTCTGACATTGTCGATATCCTGAATAACAGTATTCATTATCTTAAAAATGGCGTTCGTCTGTTTACTTTGTTTCGTCTGTTTTGTCGTCGCGTCCGGTCGGGAGTTCACTACTCGGAATGCATGCGACAGAACAGACGAAATGAGGGGTGTGGCAGACAACGAATGGTGAAGCACTCATCCCCCTCACTGAGAGAACAGACGAAACGAGGGGTGTGACCCAGCAATATTCCAACTGCTGGATGCCGTAGAGAACAGATGAAATGAAGGGTTCGTCCCGCCTCGGCGGTCAGGTAGTCAATTATCGACGACAGCTTCGTCTCCGTCTTCCTGCTCTTCGACATCGGTGTCGGCCAGTTCGCCCAGCCGCTCTTCGGCGCGGTCGCGGTCCTCGGGGTAGCCGACGTCGATCCGCCAGCCATCGAGTCGGATCGCATCGATCGTCCGCCCGGACTGGATGAGCAGATCGATGGCATCCGGGAGCTCGTACTCCCCGCGGTCGGAGGGCTGGACGAGGTGACACGCGTGGAAGATGGCGGGCGTAAAGGTGTAGAAGCCGGTCATGACGAGGTTGCTCGGCGGGTCGTCGGGCTTTTCGACGACCTCGGTGATCTCACCGTACTCGTTGGTGTCGAGGACACCGTAGCGGGACGCCTCCTCGTAGGGGACCTCCTCGACGAGGAAGGCGGCGTCTGCGCGATCTTCGTTCTGGCGATTGGTGACGTCTCCGAGGTTGCCTCGGAAGACGTTGTCGCCGAGCATCAGCATGAACGGGCCGTCGACGTGGGGCTCCGCCTGGAGGATGGCGTGGGCGAGTCCGAGCTGTTCGCGCTGGTGGGTGTAGGTGATCGGGACGCCCTCGTACTCGTCGCCGTAGCGGTCGATGATCTGTTCGGCCTTGTAGCCGACGACGACGACGAGCTCCGTGGCGCCGGCGTCGATCAGGTTGTCGAAGACGTCCTCGATGAGCGGCGTCCCGTTGACCTCGACGAGCACCTTCGGTTTGTCGTCGGTAAGGGGTCGGAGGCGTGTGCCCTTGCCCGCAGCGAGTACGACTGCTTGCATATCTCAGTGGTTTCGGAGCAGTATGAAATACTTTGTCACTACCTGTTGGGTCTGGCTTACCTACCAATGCGATTAGATAGACTCGCCCATACGCTGTCGAAATTATAACGAAATGATAGTTCTGTCCTGCAGGTGTTCGAAAACAATATTAGCAGACTCGTAAGAAATACACAGTTAGTCAACAATATAAGCAGAACTGATCCGATATTCTACTTGAGAAATGAGATAAAGCAGGTTGATACACCGTCTTTGACTCCTGCAACGATAATGAGACGAATAAAACCAACCTGGTCTTAAGCGGCCCGACTACCCACCGCTGGACTCATGCCTCGCGTTAAGTTTGACGTGAATTGTGGTAGACGGCGAAGGCTTCGAGCCAGTTTTGAGCTGTCTCTAGCGCGACATTGCTGAAACTATTTGCAAACGATGATGTTCGTCGTTCTATTTCCCAAAAGACACGTTCGATAGCATTCCGATTTCCATGTTGAATGACTTGAAATC
>NZ_NHPE01000097.1:0-23822 GCF_002252895.1 Halorubrum sp. Eb13
GATGACGAAGGGGACGCCGGGGAACGTCGCGCCACGGACCGAGCGCTCGGGCGTCTCGACGCGCTGCTCGTACCAGAGCGGCGGCGCCATCAGCGAGAGGTGCGGGTCGTACGCCACGGTCGGCGTCCCGCTCGCGGTGTGCTCGCCGGCGACGACCCAGCTGTTCGACCCGACGCCGGTCGGCGACTCGAACCCGGAGAGCCAGTCGGTGAGCTCGGGCGCGATCGGGCCGGCGTCCGTCGCGACGGCGGCAGCGTCCCCGGAACGCGCCCGCCCGTTCCCGGAACGCGCCCGCCAGTCTCCGGCGTCGACGCGCCGCTCGGCCCCGCCGAGCCGCTCCTCGTCGCCGTCGAGGATCGGCGCGTCGTGGTCCAGCCGCCGCGGGAACAGCGCCGCGGCCCGCTCCGCCCCGAGCCGGTCTGCGACCAGCGCCCGCCGGAGCCCGGCGAAGCTCCCGGTGAGCGTCCACGAGATCTGCTTTTCCATCAGCATGGAGTCGACCGGGGTCCACGGCTCGGGCTCGTAGCCGAGCAGCTCGAACTCGATCGGGAGCGTCTCGGCCTCCGTCGCCGCGTTGACGCCCGCCGCGTACGCCTCGACGAGGGGACCGGTCTCCGTCTCGCTCACGAGGTCCCACGTCGCCTCGGCGGCCGCGGCGAACCCCATCGCGACGTTGAACTCGTCGCTCTCGACGGTCGCCTCGCCGACGACCTCGGAGAGCCGCCCGCGCATGACGCGGCGCTGGAGGTCCATCGAGAACAGGCGGTGGAACGCCTGCAGGTAGCCGACCGCGAAGTACGCCGCGGCCTCGTCGTCGGCCTCGACGTGCGGGACCCCGCTGTCGTCGACGCGGACGCTCGCGTCGCCGTGCGGGCTCTCGACGGTCTCCGGGAGCGAGCGGTCCGCCGCGTCCCACGCGTCGCCGGAGAGCGGGGCGAAGGAGTCGAGGAGGGCGGCGGCCTCGGAGCGCGCCAGCCCGGCGGTGCCGGCCGCGAGCGCCGCGGCGAGGACGGCCCGGCGCGTCGTGTCGTTCGTCACCTCGTGACAGAGCCGCGGGGTCCTCATGATGTTTCGGGTCGGCGAGGGCGGTCGGCCGGTCCGCCGCGGGAAACGTACATCCGTCGCCCGTCCCAAGCGGGGGCCGATGGAAGTCGCGCTGATCACGGTGGGCGACGAACTGCTCTCGGGCGACACGGTGAACACCAACGCGAACTGGCTCGCCGGGGAGCTGAGCGACCGCGGGGTCGCGGTCGCGCGGGTCCTCTCCGTCCCCGACGACCGGGCGGAGATCGCGGAGCACGTGCGCGAGTACGCCGCGGCGTTCGACGCGGTGATCGTCACCGGCGGGATCGGCAGCACCCCGGACGACGTGACGATGGAGGCGGTCGCGGACGCGTTCGACCGCGAGATGGCCGTCACCGACCTCACGCTGGAGTCGGTCGAGCGCCGGCTGGCCGCGATCCGCGAGCGCGTCCCCGACCGCGAGTTCGACGTCGACGTGGCGGCGGAGGCGGCGGTCCCCGAGGAGAGCCGCCCGCTCGTGACCGAGGCGGGACTCGCCCCCGGCTGCGTGATCGAGGGCGTCTACGTGTTCCCCGGCATCCCGGACGAGCTGAAGGCGACGTTCGAGACCGTCGCGGACGAGTTCTCCGGCGACCGTCGGTCGCGGTTCCTCTACACGGTCGAACCGGAATCGAACATCGTGCCCGCCCTGCAGGAGGCGATGGAGCGGTTCGACGTCGCCGTCGGCTGTTACCCCGACCGCGAGGCCGACCACAACCGCCTGAAGGTGACCGCGACCGACGACGCCGCGCTCGAGGACGCCGCGGCGTGGCTGCTGGAGACCGTCGACGCGAGCGAGACGCCGGTCCGTCGGAACTGGGACTGAGAAAAGTTGGAGCGGCGAACGGGACCGGGAGGGACGCGGCTCAGCCGGCCGTCCCGTTCTCCGGCGGCTCCGCGGGCGGCTGGTCGGGGCCGGTCGGGCCGGTCGGTCCAGTGGGCCCGCTCGGGCCGGTCGGCGCCTGCTGGCCGTCCGGACCGGGCGGCGTCCGATCGTTCGACACGAGGAAGTCCGCCAGGTTCCCGATCAGCGCGTCGGTGTCGGCGCGCCGGGCGTTCTCGGGCGCGAGGAAGTCGCTGTCGCCCACCGCGACCACGCCGTCGGTCCGGACGAGCAGCGGCGCCTCGGTTGCCGCGCGGGTCGTCGACAGCTCGCTCCCCTCGTTCGGGCGGAGCACGGCGCTGCCGGCGACCGTCGTTCCGACCGGCGTCGCGGACGGCAGGACGGCGCGGTCGACGCCCTCGGTCAGCGCGGCGTCGGCGTCGCCGGTCGGTTCCGCGTAGACGCGCTGGTAGTTCAGGTCGTTCTCCGCCATGTTGTACACGTAGCCGGGCTCGGTCGTGACGCCGAGCGTCGCGTCGAGTCCGACCGCGCCGGGCTGGTCGAACGCCGCGTCGGGCTCGGTCGCCAGGATCACGTGGCCGCCCGACTCGACGAACGACTCGATCTCGTCGAGCTCCGCCTCGTCGTAGTCGGTCCGGAACGTCACGAACGCGTCGGCCTCGGCGAGCCGCTCGCCGAGCTGGGTCGGTCCCCGCGTGCCGGCCGGACCGGCGGCGCGCCGCTGCTGCTCCGGATCCGGCACGTAGACGTCGACCTCGTGGCCGTTCTCGATGAGCGCGTTCGCCAGCGGCCGAACGTCGCGGTCGGCGACGTCCGGGCCGCCGAAGCCGAGCAGCGCGAACGGGGTCGCGGGCACGGAGCCCCGCGGCTCGACGCCGGGGTCGACGAGCACCGTCTGCGACCGCGCCGTGGACTCCATCTCGACGTTCGCCTGCCCCGGCGTGTCGTTCGCGACCAGGTCGTCTTCGAGGTAGTGCTCGTTCTGTATCTCGGGCGACGGAGCGACGCCGTCGGCGGTGACGTAGCCCGCGAGCGCCGCACCACCGGTGATCGCCGCGAGCGTCACCGCGAAGGCGACCGCCAGCTTGGTGGCGTCGCTCACGCGCCGACACCTCCGGTTAGCCGCGCCGTCTCGTTGCTCGTCCCGCCCGCGCGGGTCGCCGAGCCGCCGCGGTCGACGCCGAGGTCGCTCTCGGAGAAGCGCTCGACCGTGTCGACGTGCGGGACGGCCGGGCGGTGGACGTACGAGAGGCCCATCGGTTCGACCTCACCGTAGCCCGGGTCGTTCGCGTACACCGCGACGACTTGGGTGTCGGTGCGGAGCAGGATCGGGAAGCCGAAGTCGGGCCCGGTCTCGCGGGTGTCGACCCGGTACTCGCCCATGTTCTCCGCGGTCGCGGCGGCGTGGATCGCCTCGTTGAGCGAGCCGATCTCGTCGGCGAAGCCGTTGTCGACCGCCTCGGTGCCGAGGTACACGTCCGCCTGCGCGACCTCCTCGCGCGGCATCTGGAACTCGTCGCCGCGCTCGGCCATCATCGCGTCGACGAACGTGTCGGCGAGCGTCTCCTGCTCGGCCCACGTCTGGATCGCGTTGCCGCCGGCCTTGTCGGGACCGCTCGGCCCCTGGACCGGCGCGGTCGTCCGCGGCGCGGGGGCGTTCAGACCGATGCTGCCGACGGTCGACGTCGGGAGGACGTAGATCTCGTCCGCGGGCGCCATGGCGTAGTAGCCGCCGGAGGCGCTGATCGACTGCACGCTCGCGATGACGGTCATCTGTTCGCTCGTCCGCTGGACCGCCTTGTACATCCGCTCGGAGGCGACGGGGGCGCCGCCCGGCGTGTCGAGCTTGAGCACCACCGCGCCGACGGAGTCGTTGGCGCGGATGTCGGCGAGTTCGCTCTCGACGTCGTCCGCGAGGGCCGTGTTAACGGGCCCCTCGATCTCGACGACGGCGACGGTGTCTTCTGGGTCGTTGGTCGCCGCGTACACGCTGGGCGCGAGCACGGCGCCGACCACCGCCGCGGCCACCACGACGACGGCGAGCTGCTGCCGCGACGTGAGGGCCGTGGAGGGCTGGTTGGTTGACATGACCGCTTAGACCCTGCGTCAACCGAGGAATAAAAATTTCGAAACGACGACCCAAACCGACCGCAGCGAGGGCCGTCGCCCGCGGGGGGTCGATCAGGGGAGGCCGGCGACGACCGCCCAGCCCAGCGTCGTCCCGACGGCGACGGCCACCATCGTCGCCACGGCGGGGAGCGGTTCCTCCCGACGCGTGAACCGGTGCGTGCCGGGAGCGAGCCCGACCATCGGCGCGAGGGTCCCGACGGCGACGGGCGGCGGCAGGACTCGCCCCGCGAGGACGACCGCGCTCCCGGCCGCGGCGAGGCTCCCGGCGGCGTAGGCGGCCCGGAGCCGCCCCGCCGACCAGCGCGTCGCGAGGGTGCGCTTCCCGACCGCGGCGTCCGCCCGACGGTCGGGCCACTGCGTCTCCAACAGGTTCACGAACACGACGAGCGCGAACGGGACCGTCGCCAGCGCGGCGCCGGGCGCGACGTCGCCGGTGACGACCGCGACCCCGTACAGCGGCAGCGCGACCCCGCCGAGCGCCGCGTTCGTGACCTCGCCGAGCCCGTTCCAAGCGAGCCGCAGCGGGCCGACCGAGTACTGCCACCCGACGACGAGGACCCCGAGCAGGAGCGCCGCGGGGACCCCCGACAGCGCGCGGTCGGCGGTCGGGGTCACCGCCGATCCGAGCACCGCGAGGCCGAACAGTCCGGCGGCGACCGCGGCGCGCAGCGCGAGGCGCGGAGAGAGGTCGCTGTCGACGAGGGCGCCGCTCCCGCCGGAGAACGGCGTCCTCTCGGTGCGAGCGTCGGTGTCGACATCCGCGTACTCGTTCGCGTAGTGGACGCTCGCGGCGACCGGCAGGAGCGCGGCGAGGCCGAGGCCGACCGCTCGGGGGTCGGCGGTCCCGCCCCGGCCCAGCGCCATCGCGACGCCGAGGGCGTACACGAGCGCGATGAGCGCGAGCTGCGCCGGACGCGACATGCGCCACAGCGCGACGAGCACGGCGCGGCGACCCGGGTCGCCCATCCGTCAGTCGGCTCGCAGCGCGCGGATCTCGTCGAGCAGGTCGTCGGGCTCCGGGCGGTCGGCGGGCATCCGCCCCTCGTAGGTGTACGCGACGATCGGCTCGCCGGACCGGACGTCGAGGACCGTCGCGACCGGCATCCGCCCGACGAGGTCGTGGAGCGATCCCAGGATCCCGAATCGGACCGGCTGGTCGTACGCGTCGCTCACGTCGGTGTCGGGGTCCGCGAGCAGCGCGAACGGGAGGTCGTACGACGCCTGCCACTCGCGGGCGCGGTCGACGGGTTCCGGGAGGACCGAGGCGACCGTCGCGTTCAGCGCCGCGAACTCGTCGTACCGCTCGGCGATCGCCTGCACTTGGTTCCGGCAGTTGCCGCAGTGGTAGTCCCGCTGGAAAAGGAGGACCACGGCGTCGACGTCGGGGTCGCCGGCGACCGCGGAGAGCGAGAAGGGGTCCGGGCCGGTCGCGACGTTCGGCAGTTCGAAGTCGGGCACGCGCTCGGCGGGGGTTGCCGTGTCGCTCATGCGTGGGGTACGTGGTACCGACCCATAACGGCCGGTCGGTCTGACACGCGCCGCGCCCAACCGCGGGGGATACTCGTTCGTGGGCCGATAGATCTGGCTATGACGGCCTCGGAGCCGACGCCCGCGTCCGCCTCGCCTCCCGCGTCCGACGTCGGCCTCGTGGCGGTCTCGCGCCGCTTCCTCCGCGCGATGCGGGCGGGCGACGAGCGCGAGCAGGAGCGCGAAGCGGCGCGCGACCGTCTCGCCGGGACCGACCCGGCCGACTTGGACGCGCTCGGTCCCGACGAGCGGCTCGCGTTCTGGCTGAACGTCTACAACGCCGCGGCCGGCGACGCGCTGCTGTCGGACCCGTCGCGGTTCGAGGACCGGCGCCGCTTCTTCTCGGAGCCGGTCGTCGCGGTCGCGGGCGAGGACCTGAGCCCCGACGCGATCGAACACGGGATTCTCCGCGGCTCGCAGTGGAAGTACGGGCTGGGGTACGTCCCGAACCCGTTCGCCTCCGCGTTCGTCCGCCGCCACCGAGTCGACGAGCCCGACTTCCGGGTCCACTTCGCGCTTAACTGCGGCGCCGCCTCGTGCCCGGCCGTCTACGGGTACGATGCCGAGACGGTGGACGAGGACCTCGACGCGGCCGCCGAGAGCTACCTCCGAGACGAGACCGTCGTCGAGGGCGGGACCGCCTACGTGCCGCGGCTCCTCCTCTGGTACCGGGGCGACTTCGGCGGCGGGAGCGGGATCCGACGGATCCTGCGCGAGTACGGCGTCGTCGATCCGGACGCGGTCTCGCGGATCCGATACCGCGAGTACGACTGGTCGCTCGCGCTGGACGCCTTCCGCGACGGGAGCGACGGCGAGGCGGACTGAGCCCCGCCGAAGCGTACTGAGCTCCGCCGACGCGGACTTCCCCCTGCCGACGCGGCCGGTCGTCGCCGCGGTCGTGTGCCGGGCGCGCCACCGCGGACGGGCCTTGATGAGGGTGGCCGTCGTCGAGCGCTCCATGCAGGAGTTCGACTTCATCGTGATCGGGTCCGGGTCGGGACTGGACGTGGCGAACGCGATGGCCGGCCGGGGGGACTCGGTCGCGGTCGTCGAGGAGGGGCGGCTCGGGGGGACGTGTCTCAACCGCGGCTGTATCCCGTCGAAGCGGCTCCTCTATCACGCCGATGTGATGGAGACGATCGAGGGCGCCGGGGCGTTCGATATCGACGCCGAGGTCACCGGCGTCGATTTCGCGGAGATCGTCCGGAAAGTGAACGAGGACGTCGCCGAGAGCGCCGACTCGATCCGGCGGGGGCTCGCCTCATCGGATGCCCACGACCTCTTCTCGGGGACCGGGCGGTTCGTCGACGACCGCACCGTCGAGATCGGCGACGGCGACGACGAGGGGGCCGCGCTCCGCGCCGACACCGTCCTCGTCGCCACGGGAACGCGCCCCTCGATCCCGCCGATAGACGGGATCGACGACGTGGACTACCACACGAGCACGGAGGCGCTCCGACTGGAGTCGCCGCCGGACCGCCTTGTGATCGTCGGCGGCGGGTACATCGCCGCCGAACTCGGCCACTTCTTCGGGACGTTCGGCAGCGACGTGACGATCGTCGGCCGCCGGGAACATCTGCTCCCGGAGGCTGACGCCGAGGTCGGAGAGGCGTTCACCGACCGCTACGCCGACCGGTTCGACGTGTACGCCGGCTACGAGGCCATCGCGGCCGACGAGGCCGACGGGGAGGTGACGGTCGAGGCCCGGGCGTATCCCGAGGCCGACTCGGTCCGCGCGGGCGGCGAGACCGTCGGCGCGCCGGAGGAGGCGGAAGACGTGACCGTCGCGGGCGACGCGCTGCTCGTCGCCGCGGGCCGGCGGCCGAACACCGACGCGCTGAACCTCGACGCGACCGGGGTGGAGACCGACGCCGCCGGCTTCGTCGAGACGGACGAGTACCTCCGGACTGACGCCGAGGGGGTGTGGGCGCTCGGCGACGTGGTCGGCGAGTACATGCTCAAACACAGCGCGAACCACGAGGCGAAGGCGGTCATCCGGAACCTGCTCGGCGACGAGCCGGAGCCGGTCGACTACTCGGCGATGCCGTTCGCCGTGTTCGCCTCGCCCGAAGTGGCGGGGGTCGGCGCGCGCGAAGCCGACCTCCGCGAGGCCGACGCCGAGTACGCCACCCGCACCTACGCCTACGGCGACACCGCTCGCGGGAGCGCGATGCAGGCCGAGGGGTTCGTGAAGGCCCTCATCGACCTCGACGGGAACATCGAGGGGTGTCACATCGTCGGCCCCGAGGCGTCGAACCTGATCGAGGAGGTCGTCGTCGCGATGACGGCCGGTTCGGGGACCGTCGCGGACATCCGCGACGCGGTCCACGTCCACCCCGCGCTCTCCGAGGTCGTCGATCGGGCCTTCTCGGGGCAGTTCTCGCGCGGCGGCGGACGCGACCACGCGCATCAGCACCACGGCTGAGCGGTGCCGCCGAGCGCTCCTCCCGAGCACCGCGGAGCTCTCGCTCGAAGGCGAGCGTTTACGTCGGCTCGTGGCAACAACGAACCAACACACATGGTATCTAGCGACACGCGGTCGGTCGGCGAACTCGAGCGACGCGTCGAGGCGATCCGCTCGACGGCGCCGGCAGAGAGAGACGCCGACGACCGCGCGCGGCTGACCGACGCCCTGGTCGCGCTCGCAGACGCCTACGGCGGGCGCGGGGAATTCGACGCGGAGGCCGAGACGATCTCGCGGCTGGACCGACTGCGTGGCGGCGACGGAGACGACGTCGAACTCCACCTCGCGAACGCCCTCGCGAACGCGACGAGCGTGCGGGGCCGCGACGATCTCTACGAGACCGCGATCGACTCGGACCGGATCGAGTCGTACCGAGATCGGATCGAAGAGCTGTACGGCCGCCGCCCCGAGCCGGCGATCGCGGCGCCGCTGGCCCGGGCGACTGCCGAGGCGATCCACGCGAACGGAAAGGCCGACCGTCGCGGCCGGATCGGACCGCTGGTAGACCGCCTCGAAGCGATCTACGACGCCCACTCCGAGCCGGACGTCGCCGCCTCGCTGCTACGGGCGTACGCTCACGCGGAGCTGTACCTCGACGCGGATCGCGGAGGCGACGCAGATCTCGGAGGCGGCGCGGATCCGGAGGCCGCTTCGGCCGAGCGCGACGCGGGAGGCGACCGCGTCGCCCGCGCGGAGGAGCTGTTCCGGGCCCACCCGGACGGGGAGGTCGCCGCGGGGCTGGCCGGCGTCCTCGCCGGGCGGACGAACGCCGACGCCGAGCGGACGGACGTGGACGCGATCGAGGAGCGGATCGGCCGGATCGAGGCGCTCGCCGACCGGTACCCGGCACAGGAGGAGTCGATCGTCCGCTGGCTCCCGGTCGCGACGGCGAACGCCGCGCGCGCCGGCTTCGAGGCGGCCGACCTCGGGCGGACGGAGCACTGGGCGACCGAGACGGTCGAACACCACGAGCGGCTCTCGACCCCGTCGAGTGCCACGTGGGCGGCGGTGGCGACGTTCTTCTCCTCGCGGGCGTCCTTCTTCGACGGCGACGTGGAGGCGGGCGAGGCGAAGATCGAACGCCTCGAGGCGCTCGAACGGCGGTACGACAATCCGGTGTTCGAACACTGGCTCGGGCGGGCGATGTTCGACGCGGCCCGCAGCTACGTGGAGACGGACCGCCCGGAGCGCGCGCGAGCCGTGGTCGACGACCTCGCCGAGTTCGCGGTCGGTCACGAGGACCGCGAGGAGATCGAGGCGGGGCTGGAGGCCCTCCGATCGCACGCGCCGCACCTGTTCGACGAGTTCGACGGATCAGTCGGCGAGGCCGACGGATCGATCGGCGAGGCCGACGGATCGATCGGCCAGGCCGACGGATCGATCGGCGAGGCCGACGGCTCGGTCGACGTGACCGCCGGACCGGTCGACGCCGCGGGCGCTGCGGACGGAACGCGGACTGAATCCCCCGCTGACGCCGGTTCCGGCGCTGCCCCGACGAACGACGACTCGGGGTCCGCCTCGACGGACGACGGCTCGACGGACGCGCCCGGCTGCGGGAACTGCGGCGACGACGGCTGCGGGAACTGCGGCTCGGGCGACGAACTGAGGCCGCCGGCGTCTGGCCCGGTGCTCGCCGTCGCCGGCGCGGCGGTCGTCCTCGTCGGTCTCTCCGTCGCGTACACGCTCTACCGGGCGCAGCGCGCCCTCAGGAACGCGATCTGATCGCCGTGACGAGGGCGATCGCCCCCCGTCCTCTCCCGCACCGGCCGCCGACGCGGCCGAAGACGTATTGCGGCTCCCCGTCGAACCGAGCCACATGACCGCCCCTTCGACCCTCTCCCGCCGTCGGTTCGTGACGGCCCACGCCGCGGGCGTCTCGCTGACCGCGCTCGCCGGCTGCGCGGACGACGCGGGACCGGAGCCCGCGGACGGAACCGACTCGGACGCCGGATCGGGGTCGACCGACGCCGACCTCGATCTCCGGGAGGCGAACGTCGTCGACGTCGCCGTGGAGCCGGTCGACGCGGGGTACGCGTTCGACGTGACGCTCCACCACGACGACGAGGGGGAGGACGGGTACGCGAACTGGTGGCAGGTCGAGCGCCTCGACGGCTCGCGGCTCGGCCGGCGGGAACTCCTCCACGCGCACTCCGAACAGCCGTTCACGCGGTCGGAGACGATCGCGGTCCCGGACGGCGCGACCTGCGTCGTCGTCCGAGGGCACGACGAGACGCACGGGTACGGCGGGGTCGCCGCCGCGGTCGACCTCGACGCGGGAACGGTGCGCCGGGTCGATCAGGGGCCCGACCCGCGCTCGTTCGACCAGAGCGACTGCCCGTGAGGCGCTCGGTCCCGGAGCCCGCTCCCCGGCGGATGACATGCCATCGCATGCCGAGTCGGCGTTCCGGACACACACCCGCGGGTGGGTTTTGTACGGGTGTCAGTTATCAGCGGACACGATGGCAAAAGCAGCAATCGTGATTCTCGCCGGCAACGAATCGCACGCCGACTACGGCCGCCTCGCGAACGCGCTCGAGGCCGCGAAGGAGTTCGCCGAGACCGAGGGCGACGAGGTCGAGCTCATCTTCGACGGCGCCGGGACCCAGTGGATCCCGGAGCTGGAGGACGAGGAGAGCGACTACCACGAGCTGTATCGGGCGGTCCGCGACGACGCCGCGGTGTGTGACTACTGTTCCGGCGCGTTCGGCGTCGAGGACGCCGTCGCCGACGCCGGCCTCGTCACGCTCGACGACTACGACGGCCACCCGAGCGTTCGCTCGCTCGTCGACGACGACTACGAGATCATCACCTTCTGAGCGGCCGGACCCGGCCGCGTCCCACGACGGACGACCGCCCTCTCTCGATGCACGTTCCGGGCAGTGACGCGAGGGTCACAGTTTGACGAACTGCGCCTTTCCGTTCTGTTCGACCGTGATGCGGTACCCCTCGTAGCTGAACGTGATCTTGACTTGGGCCTCCGGGACCGGGGGATCGGAGAACACGTGCTGGAGGATGTGATCGACCTGCTTGTACCCGGGCGTCAGGTCGTCTTGGCGGTCCCCCTCCAGTTCGGCCACCACCTCTACGATCTGTGCGACGGGCTCCTGCCTGTCCGTCTCCAACTCCCGGTGGACGATCTCGTCGTCGACGGTGTCGCTCATGGCTTCAGGTGGAGTTCCGACTCATAAATTAGTATGGAGCCCCCAACGGGGCATCAAAAGAAACTGACGCGCACCCGTCGGTCGGTACGAGGCCGAGGTGGCGTCCGAGACGCGACCGCGGACCGACCGCCACCGGGCGTCCGAGGCCGCGAGCGGGCCGGAGCCGCGACGGGACGCCGTCGACCGGGTCTCAGATGAACTCCGACGGGTTCGGTCCGTTCGTGACGTGGACCTCGAACGGCTGCGTGCCGACGTCGTCCCGCTCGATCAAGTGCCAGTACGTCTCGGCCAGTTCGTCTGGGTCGAGAAACGTCTCGTCGCCGCGATCGGGGTGACGATCGCGGTCCCCCGGCGAGTCGATCTGCCCGTCGATCACGACGTGCGCGACGTGGACGCCCTCGCCGCCGAACTCCTGGGCGATGTCCATCGCCATCCCGCGGGCGGCGAACTTCGCGGCCGTGAACCCGATCGCGCCGCCGCGACCGCGCACCGCCGACGTCGCGCCGGTGAAGACCACCGTGCCGCCGCCGGCCCCGAGCATGTCGTCGACCGCCTCCTGCGAGCAGACGAACGCGCCGCGGCCGTTGACCGCCCACGACTCCTCGAACCCCTCGACGCTCGCGTCCATGAGCCCGGTCCACGACGCGGCGCTCGCGTTGTTGACGAGGGCGTCCACCGGACCGAACGCCTCGCGAACCGCCTCGAAGCCGTCTCGGATCGCCTCGACGTCGGTCAGGTCGGTCGTGACCGCCAGCCCTTCGCCGGGGTCGGGGAGGTCGGCCGCGAGCTCCTCGATGAACTCGGTCGAGCGAGCGAACAGGGCGACTCGACAGCCCTCCGCCGCGAACTTCCGCGCGAGTGACTCCCCGAGCCCCGGACCGACGCCGGCGACGACTGCCGTGCGAGTCATACCCGCGCTACGGGTCCTCGGATAAAAATCGTGCGCCCGGCGGACTCGCCGGCGACGGCGGGACGCCGGGCGGGCGGTCGCCTCCGAGCGTGCCGGGTCAGGGCTCCTGTCGCGCGGCGAACCGCCCTTCCGGGGCTGACGCCGGTCCCTCGGAGGCCCGGGTTCGCGGGGCCTCGCCGTCGAGCCGAAGGAGCCGCCAGCCGTCGCCGCGGCAGCGGACCGGTTCGAGGACGGCCGTGACGGCGTCTCCGAGGCGCAGTTCTCGCAGCCGACCGCGAACCGCGTCGCTCGCGTCGATGACCTGGTATGTTCGCCCGTCGGCACCGTACAGCGTCACCGCGCCGTCGCCGTTCGGTTCCGCCGCTACCCTGCACCGCCGCCGAACGCCGTCGGTCGCTCCCATGGAACATCCGTACCGAGCAGCGCCCATAAAACGAACTATGAGGCCGACATACGGCGATAGAACGGTATTGAGAGATACCGAGACGGCCGCGGTCGAGGCGGTCGCGACCCGCCGTCGAACCGACCGCGAGCGTCCGTCCGGACTGGGCTTATTCGCCGTGGGCCGCCCGGAGTTCCGGGAAGTACCGACCGTGGAAGTCGAAGGGGACCGCGTGCGGCAGCGTCGCCCGGGCGCGCTCCGCGAGCGTCTCGCCGTCGAGGACGAGCAGACGCGACCGGTCGGCGTCGACGTCGAGCGCCACCGTGAGCACGACCCCGTCGTCCTCGCTCTCTCCGTCGGGGGCCGGCACGAATATCGGCTCGCCGAAGTAGTCGCCGCCCGAGTCGAAGGTCCGGACGGTTCCCGTCTCGGCGTCCAGCTTCAGGACCCGGCGCGCCCACTCGGTGACCGGGGCGTCCATGCCCATCGCGTAGACGTACCGATGCTCTCGACACCACCGCGCGGGCGAACACGTCGGCAGCGCGCTCCCCTCGGCGGAGAGGGTCTCGCGAGCCACGTCGGCGTCGGAACCGCCGCCGTACCTCCCCGTACGGGTGTCGGACCCGAGGTCGACGGTGAACCGCTCGATCCGACCCGCGATGGCGTCCATCTCGCCGGCGCGGACGTTCTCCAGGTATAACGAGTCGATGGCGGCCGCGTCCGGGACCGTCTCCAGGTCGAAGACGACCTCGTCCCCGCCCTCCCGCTCGAAGGCGTTGACGTGGTGGAAGCCGAAGAGCGGGTCCGCGGTCGGCTCCGCGACGACCGCCCCCGTCGTCCGGTCGAGCACGACGATCCGCGTCCCGCGCTCGGGTTCCCACTCGAACTGCTCGATGAACGGCGGCTGTCGGCCGGGCTTCAGGAACCGGCGCGGGTCGAGCCGAAGCGGGAACTCCGTCAACACGACGTACCGTGGCGTGAGCGCGAAGCTGTGCATGTACGCCGGACGGTCGGTCTCGACGCTCCCGACGTGGCGCCGATCGCCGTCGGCGGTCCACGCGGTGACGTGGTACCGGCTGGTCCGACCGAACTCGGTGTCGACGGTGACGAGCGCGCCGGTCGCCGGGTCGCGCTTGAAGTGGGCGCACGAGAGCTGTCCGCTCGGCGCGTCGCCGTCGCGGTCGACGGCACCCGTCGTTTCGAGCGTGTCCGGGTCGAACCCGACCCCCCTCGGCGACTCGGTCAGCGCGACGTACGCGTCGCCGACGCGCTCGGCGATGATGTTCGTGTTGTCGTACGGCTCCGTGAGAAACGTCGCCAGCCGCGAGCGGAGGGTCGTCTCGCCCGTGGCGAACCCGCCCTCGAACTCGCCGCTCGTCGCCGCCTCGTACGCGTCGGTCCGGAGGAAGCGGTTGCGGTAGTGGACGGCGCCGCCGTCGCCCCCGGCGACCGAACCGGCGTCGTCGCCCGGGTCGAAGGTGAATCGGTACAGCATCGCCAGCCCGTCGAACCAGTGGTCCACCTCGCTCCCGCCCGGGAAGGAGAACGCCCCGGGGCCGTTCCGGATCAGGCTCCCCCGGAGCCACTTGGGCAGGTCGCCGCGCACCGGAACCGACGCGTCGGTCTCCTCGCGGAGCGAGTGGAACCCGGCGTGCGAGTCCATGACCGATCCCGGGGGCGCGGCGGGCTAAGGTCTGACGGCGGCGCGAGGCGAACCGAGCCGCCAATCCCGGCGCGGACGGCTCACGCCGGGTCGGCGTCGAGGACGGTCGAGACGCGGGCGTTCTCCTTGATCCGGATCCCGGCGCCGCCGACCGATAGCGGGACCCGCGGGAGTTCCGTGACGCGGAGCGTCGGGTGGAAGGCGCCCCGCTCCAGCAGCGCGTCCCGCGTCTGGACCGCGAACCGAAGGTCGTTCCCGGCGATCGACTCGTTATGCTCGATAAGGTACGTGCCCGGGTCGAGCGACCACCACTCGTACTCGTCTTCGGGGTCGCGCTTCTCCCGCTCGTGCGGCTCGGCGCTCGCTGCCTCGAGCTCGCCCCCGCCGAAGTCGACGCGTCCCGGCCCGGTTATCTCGTAGACCTCGGCGACGGTCAGGTCGACGCCGTCGCCCTCGGTCTGCGTCGGTTCGTGCACGAGTCCGTCGATGTGGGTCGCGTACGGCGACATCGGTTGGCCCCTTGCCGCCGAAGCGACGTAAAATCACGCGGCGTACACGGGCCACGGGACGTGCGTGGGCCACGGGACGTGCGCGGGCCACGCGGCCGACGCCGCGGCCGCGTCGGTCAGTCGGCGGTCCGACCCGCCGGAACCCCGGTCGCCGCGGCGCGGCGCGACTGGAGGACGAACAGCGCCGTGGCGAAGCAGATGAACCCGGCCGCGAGCAGGAATCCGGTCTCCGTCGTGGTGAAGTCCATCGTCGTCCCGACGATGACCGGACCGACGACCTGTCCCACCTTCCAAGAGATGGAGCGCAGCGACATGGCGCTCGCGACCGACTCGCGACGCTCGCCCTCGTCGACGAACAGAGACATGCTCGCGGGCAGCCGGATCGAGTCGGCGATCCCGAGCAGCGAGTACGCGCCGAACAGCGCGAAGAATGCGCCGCCGAGCGTCTGTGAGTCGCCGAGGTACGACACCGTCACCGGCGCGACCGTCCCGTCGAAGTACGCCGCCAGCGGGATGGCCGCGGTGCCGACGCCGTACAGGAGCGCGCCGAGCGCGACGAACCCGTGGCGGCGGCCGTACTCGTCGGTGAGCCCGCCGACGAACCCCTGCGTGACCGCTTTCGTCGCCTTCCCGCCGGCCATGATCCAGCCGATGGCGAACGCCGAGATGCCGAACGAGGTCCGCGCGTATATCGGGAGGAAGATGATCACGGCCATCTTGCCGACGCTGAACGTGAACCGGAAGACGACCAGCGACCGGAGCATCGGGAGCGCGAGCAGCGACCGGAACGTCTCGACCCCGCCCGACTCCTCCGGGCTCTTCTGACCGCCGGGATCGTCGCGGAGGAAGCGCCACACCAGCAGGAACGCGCCGAGCGTGATGAGCGAGAGGACCGCGTACGCCTCGGTGAACCCGTAGGCGTACAGGAGGTAGCCGCCGAGGAGGTCGCCCGCGAGCGAGGAGACGGAAGCGAACTGGTTGTACGAGCCGAGCCAGAGCCCCTGGTCGTCGTCGGGGCTGATCTCGCCGATGACCGTCGCACCCGTGATCCAGAGCAGGCTCGCCCCGAGCCCCTGCATCATCCGGACCAGAATGATGTGGAGCGGGTTGCCCACGAAGGCGAACCCGACGAAGGCGGCGACGTTTATCAGGAAGCCGGCGAGCAGATACCGCTTCGCGTTCCCCGTGTCGACCGCGCGCCCGAGGGGGAGCACGACGATCAGCTGGACGACCGCGAAGGCGGTGCCGAACAGGCCCTCGACGAACCCGGTGGTCCCGAACAGGTCCGCGTACAGTGCCAGCGCGATCAGGATCGTCGAGTACGCCTGACTGCGCGCGAAGGCGGTGCCGGCCAGCGACCCGAACTCCGCGTCGCGCAGGAGCCGCACCGAATCTCCGAGGGCCATGAGTCGCGGTGGACGATGTAGCGGGTACGGGTATAAAAGGCCGGCAGACCCGGCGGGGGCTGCTGGATTCGAGCGACCGGGTTTGAGTGCCCGTCACGCCGTTTGACAACCCGCCTCGACGCGATTCTCAGGCACATACCGCTCAATAGTCCACATCCCAGCAGCTATCATCGCGGCACACGCCGACCCACCCATAACTCTCATGCCACGTCTACCGCGTCTGACACGCGAGGCCTCGATCCGCCACCGGAGCGTCGGCCCGATCAGCGAACCCCGAGCGGAACGCGGGCTCGGAACCGCGACGCCGACTTCACGCGCCGATCGAGGTGTCGGCCGTAGGGACGCCGCACTCCTCGCCTCTC
Source organism: Halorubrum sp. Eb13 (assembly GCF_002252895.1). NCBI lineage: Archaea > Methanobacteriati > Methanobacteriota > Halobacteria > Halobacteriales > Haloferacaceae > Halorubrum > Halorubrum sp. Eb13. The sequence continues at coordinate 16,421 of NZ_NHPE01000097.1, forward strand.
GGTGGTGTGGCGTTCTGGGAATCGCCTCTCGCGGGGTGTCACGAGAGTCGACACTCCGACCCCGAGACCCCGCGGAGAGTGAAGGAGAACGTCGCGCCCTCACCGGGTTCGGAGTCCACCCAGATCTCGCCCCCGTGGCGTTCGACGATGCGTCTACACATCGCCAACCCGATGCCCGACCCGTCGTGGTCGTCGCGCGGTTCTCCCCGTTGGAACACTTCGAACACCCGGTCTTGGTCCGTCGGATCGATTCCGATCCCCTCGTCCTCGACCGACACCGCCCACTCCCGACCGTCCCGCTCGGCCGAGATGCGTACTCGCGGCGGCCGGTCTCCGCTGTACCGCAGCCCGTTCGACAGCAAGTTCTGGAAGACCTGTCGGAGTTGGCTCGCGTCCCCCATCACTCGGGGGAGCTCCTCGACCTCGACATCGGCGTCGCACTCGCCGATCTGGACTTCGAGGTCCCGCAAGACGTCCGCGACCACGTCGTCGAGGTCAACCGGACACAGCGGCTCTCCCTCTGTCTCCACGCGGGAGTACTGCAGCAGCCCCTCGATCGTATCCCGCATCCGTTCGGCCCCGCCCACGGCGGAGTCGAGGAACTCCCGAGCTTCGTCGTTCAGGTCGTCACCGTAGCGATCTTCGATGAGCCGGAGGTAACTCGACACCATCCGGAGAGGTTCCCGGAGATCGTGTGAGGCGGCGTACGCGAACTGTTCGAGGCGCTCGTTCGACCGTTCGAGCTCCGACTCGTACTGTTTTCGCTCGATCGCCTCCGCGAGGACGTTCGCCACACTGACCACGAAGGAGACGTCGTCCTCGCTGAACGCCTGCGTCTCGGAGTCGTACACGCCGAGGATGCCCCACGGATCATCGGGTGAGTCGATGACCGTACTGATACAGCTCCGAACGTCGCGGTCCGTCGGCAACTCCGGCCCGCTGAACCGCGGTTCGGTCGGCAAGTCTTCGACGACGATGGGATGTTCGTTCTCTAGGGTGTACGCGGCCTGCGACTCCGCGTCAGCGGCCGACACCGTCACGTCCCCAACGACGTCCTCGTCCCAGCCGACCCCCTGCCGGATCAAGAGCGTTTCAGAGCCCTCGTGGAGGTCGAAGACGCCGCAGTACTCGGCGTCGAGCGCGTCGGAGAGCCTGCGGGCGGCCGCGTCGAGAAGGGCGTCGAGGTCGTCGACCTCGAGGGCGAACTGCCCGAGGTCGGCGACCGCCTGTTGCTGTCGTTCCCGCTCGTACGCCTCCTCTCTCGCTTCGTAGAGTCTCCGAGTCTGGAGGAGCATGTCCGCCGTGAGGTGGGATGCGTCGATGTCGAGTTCGTCGCTCAGGTCGATTTCATCTTCCCCCAAGAACGCGTCGACGAGCGGCGTGACGTCCTGGACGTGGTGGATGATGTACGAGAGGGCGTCGTTTGAATCGAACAGCGGCGTGTTGACCGGACTCCACCAGCGGTCTTCGAACTTGTCATCGGCGGCGTCTTGAGCCGGAACCGGATAGTGCGTCACCGGCATGACGTCTTCCACGTGCTGCTCGGTGACCCTGTTGAGCGACCGCTGCAGCCGAGGGACGCCTTCCGGGCTCGGGTCGTCGGGGTCGGCGGGGAATGTCTCGAACAGCGTCTGGCCGAGGATCGCCTCTCGTTCGGTCATGGTCGCCTCCAAGTACGCGTCGCTGACGGCGACGATCTCGTATTCGTCCGGTTCCACGATCAGGTAAGGGTCGGGGACGTTCTCGAACAGCTGACGGACGGTCGCTTCCGAGATACCGACCCCCGACGCGCCGTCAGAGTGCGGTCGCCACCAAACCTGAGTATTGGTACCGACGTCTTTCACCCCCAGGTCGCCCTGGCTGACCAGTTGTTCGAGGCGGTCATGGACGGCTCGCCGGTCCGCATCGAGGGAGTCTGCCACCTCCGGCGTCGTGAGGGGTTCAGTGGGATCATCGCGCTTGTCAAAGACAGCGAGCGTCTCAGCGTAGACGTCTCTCGGAGGGCCCGACGACGACATGCACCGGATATAATCCGTCACACGTAAAGTGGTTCTGGTGACCGGAGCGAGCAGACATCCTCTTATCGCCTGAATGAATTTGAGTCCCCCGTTGTAGTTAATATAAGCTTAGGCAGTTCAATTGGAATCTGGCATTCAGCGGACATCCTCGAAGGATCTATTGCCACTCAGTTGGTCACATTTCTACGTTATCGTAACCACTGCGCGTGACAGACCGGGACGCCTCGGCCGAATGTGAGTGAAAGGAGATCCACCCCGAAATCGCATGACGTGAGAAATGTGGTCTACTTGAGGAGTCGCAGGAAAGTGCATGGGTTGGGGCGGATTCGAACCGCCGACCTGCTCCGTGTGAAGGAGCCGTCATAACCTGGCTAGACCACCAACCCGCTCGTGTCGAGGTATCCGACCTCCGGACTTAAGCGTTACTTTGTCGCGGGGATTCATTCCCCGGCCGTCCCACGATACGGCTATGACTCACAAGCTCCGGTTCCTCGAACGCGTCCGGCAGGGCCTCACGGGCCTGTTACATCTCCCGCTGTCGGCGATCGGCCTGTACGCCGAGCGGGAGACGCCCCGCGACCAGTACGCGCTCACGCTCCGCGACCCGTACACTATCGTCGAGGCGAGGCTGCATCGGCTCGGCTTCGTGCGCAACCTCGTCTCCTCGCTGAAGTTCCGGGACTACGCGACGCCGGAGGAGACGTCCGTCGCCAGCTGGGTTCGGTACCCGGACGGGGCCCTCGGGAGCGACTCACAGCTCCACCTCTCGCTGTACATCGGGCCGGACCGCTCGACGACCGACGTGTACGCGCACTGGGAGCCGTCGTGGATCCGCCATCCGATCCGTCATTACCGGGCGAACGACGTCGACGCCGAGGAGGGGATCGAGCGCGTCCGGACGCTGTTCGAGCGGGAGGGGGTCGAGTACTCCGTGGTGCCGGCCGACGAGCGGCTCACCGTCGGGACGGAGCCCGCCGAAAATTGAACCGTTACTCCTCGGCGGCGTCGTGGCCGCGGTACTCCTTCACGCGCGCTCGGGCCGAGGCGACCGCCTCGCGGGCCTCGCCCTCCGCGCGCTCTTCCAGCTTCTTCAGGTCGTCCTGAATTCGGTCCAGCCGCGAGGGCTCCGGCTCCTCCTCTTCGGCGCCGACGAGCTCTTTCACGCGAGCCTCGACGGGCTCCAGCTCCTCTTTTACGCCCGCCTTCGCGTGTTCCGCCGCGCGACCGAGGTAGTACCGTGCGTCTTCGAAGTGCTTGCTCATATCTGTCCTTTGGAAGCCGACGGATATATTCTTTGTGGCTCTTTCGAGGCGACAGGAAGGTGCGGCCGCTCGGAACGCGGCGCGTCCGCTCTCGGGGCGGCGCTGCGGACGGCACGAGAAAGTGGTCGCGAGCGTCAGTACGACGGCGACTCCTCGGGCTCGCCGTCGCGCGCGTTCGCGACCCGGCCGAGCGTGAACAGCAGATCCGAGAGGCGGTTGAGGTAGGAGACCACCGCCTCGTTGATCGCCTCGGAGCGCGCGAGCTCGACGACCCGTCGCTCGGCGCGGCGGGTCACGGTCCGGGCGTGGTGGAGGCGCGCGCCCGACTCGCCGCCGCCGGGCAGGACGAACGAGGTCAGCGGCTCCAGCTCCTCGTCGAAGCCGTCGATCCGGTCTTCGAGCGCTTCGACCAACTCGGGCTCGACCTGCGGGTCGTCCGGGTCCGGATCGGGGTTCGCGAGGTCGGCCTGTACCACGTGGAGGTGGTTCTGGACCGTCTCCAGCAGCTCGTCGAGGTCGTCGTACCCGGTCGGGCGCACGGTCCCGATCAGCGCGTTCGCCTCGTCGACGGTCCCGTACGCCTCGATCCGCGGGCTGGACTTCGACACGCGGCTCATGTCGCGGAGGTCGGTGTCGCCCTGGTCGCCGCGTCCGGTGTAGATGGTCATGCGAGGGTCCGGTCGACGTACTCCACGATGTTCGCGCTCTCGGCCATCGTCACGCCGCGTTCCTCGTCGATCAGGACGGGGACGCCGCGCTGGCCGCTGACCCGCTTCACCTCGTCGCGGTCGGAGTGAAGCGCGTCGACCCACTCGGTCTCGTACTCGATCCCGGCTTCGTCGAGCGCGTCGGCCGCCTTCTCGCACCACGGACACCCGTCGAGCGCGTAGAGTCGAATCGCCATGCTCGACCGATCGGCGCGCGGCGGCAAGAAGGTACGGTGTCGGCGGGGGACCGTCCGCCGACCGACGAGTCGGTCGCCGCTCGCGAGACGCTACAGGTCATGGTACGACGCCATCCCCTCGCGGAACGCCGGCGGGACCGGCGCGGGCTCGCCGGAGTCGGGGTCGAGGCTGACGAGGGTCGCCTCGCCCTCGGCGACGACGGCGCCGTCGACTCGCAGCTCGTGCGTCATGGTCACGCTCGATCGGCCGAGCTCGACCACGTCGAGCGCGACCGTCACGGCCCCGTCTGCCAGCTCGACCGGTCGACGGAAGTCGAGCGAGAGCGACGCCAGCACCGTCGACACGCTGGAGAGGTCGGCGTCGAGGACGTCTCGGAAGTACTCCGTCCGGGCCTGTTCGACGTACGTCGCGTAGACGGCGTTGTTGACGTGACCCATCGCGTCGATGTCGCGGAAGCGGACGTCGATCTCGGTCGTGAACGTGCTCATGTCGGGTCGTCCGCGGGAGGCGGTATGTAGGCGTCGGGATCGGTCGGCGACCGCTCCCGACGGCGATCGATCGAAATGGGGGCGTCGTCAGTACAGCAGCCGTCGTCAGTACAGCAGCTCGTCGTCGTTCTCGATCATGTACAGCGACCGCGCGGCGATGTTGACGGCGTGGTCGCCGACGCGTTCGAGGTCGCGGATCGTGAGGAGGAGCCGCGAGACGTTCTGCATCGTTCCCTCCACGTCGGCGTCCTCGCGGAGCTCGTCGCGCTCGATGAGGTCGCGGACGACGAGGTCGCTCGCGGCCACGCAGGCGGCGTCGACGTCGTCGTCGGCCTCAGCGACGGCGTGACACAGGTCCGGGTCCGAATCCGCGTACGCCTCCATCGCTTCCTCCAACATCGTCAGCGTGTCGTCGCCGATGCGCTGGACGTCGACGTCGGGGAACACCTCGCGGTCGGCCTGCTTCGCGTACTCGCCGAGGTTCGTCGCCAGGTCAGCGATCCGCTCGAGGTCGGTGATGATCTTGAACGAGGCCGCGATGAACCGCAGATCGCCCGCCACCGGCTGCTGGAGCGCGATGAGGTCGGTGCACTGCCCCTCCAGTTCGAGGTACAGGTCGTTGATCTCGGCGTCGCCGGCGATGACCTCGTCGCCCAGATCGCCGTCTTGGCGCTCCAAGGCGTCGAGGCCCATCCGGAGCCGCTCGGCGACGACCTCGCTCATGTAGAGCACGTCGGCGCGGAGCTCCTCCAGCTTCGACTGGTACTGTTCGCGTGGCATCGTCTTGGCGTATCCGCCTCACCGGACGTATAAAAACACGTCGCCGACCGAACGATCGGTTTCGCTCCCACCGATCGACGCGGGGCCGATCGCGTCACGGTGGCGGGTTCGGCCGAGGTCGCGTTCGACCGCCTCACGTTCGACCGAGTGCCGTGATCCCTGACGAGTGGGACCGGACGAGAGTTCGGGGTCGACTACGACTCCGTGCCGATCGCGTCGTCGACGGCGTCCACCGAGTCGTCGGCGGTACGCCCCGGGAGGAACGTCCCGGTCTCGCGGCGAACGCCGACGAGCAGCGCGACCCCCGCGGCGAGCGGCATGACCGCGCAGGCGGCGTAGATCGGCGCGAAGCCGACCGTCTCGATCAGCGGTAACGACACCATCGGCCCGAGCCCGCCGCCGATGTCGCCGAACACGTTGTTCGTCCCGGAGGCCCGCCCCATCCGCTCGTCGGGGGTCAGGTCGGCGAGCAGCGCCATCATCGGGCCGCTCGTTCCGCCCTGTCCGGCGCCGATGAAGACGCAGGCGAGCGCGAGGTCGACGACCGATCCCGACCGGGCGAGCAGCAGGAACCCGACAAACGAAACGACGAGGAAGGTCAACAGGATCGGCGTGCGCGACTCCCGCGTGTCCGATATCCGACCGCCGACGATCATGAAGAAGGAGGCGGAGACGACGGTGCCGGCCATGAACAGCCCCGAGGTCCCCTGCGGGGCGAGCCCGAACAGGGAGATGTCGTTCTCGCCGAGGAACAGCACGAGCGTGGAGAACAGCGCGCCGATGTACGCGAACAGGAGCCCGAAGTTGACGAGCCCGACGGTGAGCGCGGGAACCGAGGTGTCGACGTCCCACGGCTTGATCGAGTCCCCCGAGCGGTCGCCCGTGACGTGCGTCTCCGGGACGTACCGGTGGGCCACGACGCTGGCGGTGAGCGCGAACGCGGCGGCGACGGCGAAGGCGGCCGCGTTGCCCGCCAGCGACGAGACGATCCCGCCGAGCACGAGCCCGGCCGGGAACCCCATCGTGATCCCGCCGCGGACGACGCCCATGTTCGTCCCGCGCGACCCGCTGTCAGAGAGGTCGGCGGCGATGGTGTAGGCGGTCGCGAACACCGCGGCGGAGCCGAACCCCCAGAGGACCCGCGCGAGGAGGAACCACGTCTCCGGCGCGACGAAGACAGACAACGGGGCGAACCACCAGTCCGGGCCGATCGCGACGGCGCCGACCGCGGCCCGCGGGAGCGCCGCCGCGAGCGGGCGGAGCGACTCGGCCGGCGGCATCGCGAGCGCGACGACGTACCCGAGCGTCGCGATTCCCTCGACCAGCAGTCCGTACACGAACGGCTTGCGCGTCCCGTACCTGTCGACGAGGGCGCCGGCCGGCCCGTTCGCGACGAGCCGCACCCAGCGGTTCGCCGAGAGGATGACGCCGACCATGAACGCCGAGATTCCGAGGACGGCGCCGAGGTTCGGCAGGATCGGGAAGACGACTCCGCCGCCGAACCCGACGAAGAACGTGCTGGCGATGACAGCGAGCAGCACGGTGGGCGGGCGATCGAAGCCGAACCGTCCCATCTCAGACACCTCGCGGGGACGCCGCGTCTCCTTCGCGCCGTTCCGGCGCCGACCCGTTCCCCGACCGCGTCGGTGTCGCGGTCATTCCGTCTCGTCGTCGCGGCTCATCGCGGCGATCCCGTCCTCAAGCGAGGGGAGCGCCACCCCATCGGCGAGCAGCGGCGCGACGATCCGCTGGAGGGTCGCCTCGGCGACCCGCCGGGTGTATGTCGGCTCGGGGAGGTCGTCGACGGCCGTCGCGTCGCCGCCCTCGGCGGTAGCGCCGTCACCGTCCGCGTCGGCCTCGTCACTATCGCCCGCCCCGTCGGCCTCGTCTCCATCGCCCGCTCCGTCGGCCTCGTCTCCATCGCCCGCCCCGTCGGCCTCGTCTCTATC
>NZ_NHPE01000114.1:0-36212 GCF_002252895.1 Halorubrum sp. Eb13
TTTGGAAGCGTTCACCGCCGGTCCGGCGGTATCCACGTATGAACGACGGACCGCGCTCTCGAAAACGTACTAGTCCGCGATCGCTTCCGACTCCCCGGTCATCGCCGCGGGGTCTTTCACCCACAGATCGCCGAACAGGTCGTCCTGCTGGAGGCGGACCGACCCGCGGTGGGCCATGAACAGCAGCGCGAGGTACGTCATGAACGGGCGCCCGCCCGCGCTCTCGATCTCCCCGAACAGCACCTCCGTGCGCCCGCGGTCGAAGTGGGTCCGGAGGGCGTTGTCGATCTCCACTATCACCTCCTCGATATCCTCGTCGTGGGTGCGGTCGGTCGCCTCGCCCGCGGTCGGCTCCCCGTCGCGCCGGAACTCGTCGCCCGTGTGGTAGTCGAGCGTCTGCGTGCCGCGGTCGTACCCGTGCGGCGACTCAGAGGTGTCGTACTCGCGGGAGTCCTTCCACCACGATCCGCGCTCGGCCTCGCGGAGCTCCCGGACCAGTTCGTCGAGCGTCTCCGGCGATCCTCGGGTGCTCTTCCGGTCGAGGCGTCGGTCCATCTCCGTCTCCAGCTCGCTGACCGGATCGAAGTCGTCGGCGGCGGGGTCCGGCGCGCCGCCCTCCATCGCGACCTCCCACGGCTCCGGCTCGGGCTCCTCGTCCTCGTCGTCGTCGGCCAGCATGCCGTCGCTCTTCATCCGCAACAGGACGCTGGCGTAGAACAGCGCCCGCCCCGTCGTCCGGAGGTCCGTCTCGTCGAGCCGCTCTAAGAAGGCGTCCGTCACCTGCACGATGTCGATGTCCCACGGCTCGATCTCGCCCTCCTCGGCGAGCTGGACGAGGAGCTCGACGGGCTCGACCTCGCCGTCGTCGCCGGGGTCCCCGGACTCCCCGCCGTCCGCCTCGTCGCCGGCGGCGCCGTCCCTCGACTCGCCGTCGCCCGTCGCGGCCCCGTCTCCTCCGGGCGGCTCCGGCGTCGCTCCGTCGCGCGCCCCGCCGTCCCGCTCGCTCGTCAGGTCCAGGTCCGGGACGTCGTCGCCGGATCCGCCGCCCGCGCCCGCCGACTCCGGCGGCTCAGTCATCCGCGGTCACCTCCTCGTCGCCGTCGCCGAATTGCATCCCGGTGACCGCCGACAGGTTGTCGCCCTGCATCGTGACGCCGATGGCGCGGTCCGAGCGCTCCAACAGCGCCGAGCGGTGGCCGACCACCACGAACTGCGCGTCCGCGGCCAGCTCCTCGATCATCTCGCCGACGCGCTCGGCGTTGACCGCGTCGAGGAACGCGTCGATCTCGTCGAGCGCGTAGAACGGCGCCGGGTTGTGCCGCTGGATCGCGAAGATGAACGAGAGGGCGGTCAGCGACTTCTCGCCGCCGCTCATCGCGTCGAGCCGCTGGACCGGCTTGTCCGCGGGCTGCGCCTTCATCGTCAGCCCCTCCTCGAAGGGGTCTTCGGGGTTCTCCAAGAGGAGCTCGCCGCTGCCGGCCGAGAGGCGCGCGAAGATCTCCTCGAAGTGGTCGTTGATCGACTCGAACGTCTGCATGAACGTCTCCTTCTTCGCCGCCTCGTACCCCTCGATGCGCTCCTCGATCGCGTCGCGCTCCTCGACGAGCACGTCCCGGCGCTCCTGGAGCTGGTCGAGCGCCTCCTGCACCTCGTCGTACTCGTCGATCGCGAGCATGTTGACGGGCTCTAACGCCTCCATCTCGGCCTCCAGCTCCTCGATCCGCGACTCGACCTCGCCGAGGTCGGGGATCTCGCCGGCGTCGTACTCGCCGACCTGCGACTCCAGCTCGTCGATCTCCCACTCCAGTCGGTCCCGGCGGTCCGTCAGATCGTCCAGGTCGGACTCCGCCTCCGAGACGAGCGCGCGCTGTTCGTCTCGCTCGCGGGTCGCCGCCTTGATCTCCTCGCGGAGGTCCTCGCGGTCGGCCTTCAGCTCCGTGAGCTCCGATTCGAGGTCGGCGATCGCCTCCTTCTTCTCCGCGAGGTCGGCCTCCCGCTCCTCGATCGCGGCCTCGTGCTCGGCGACCCGCTCTTCGGCCTCGGCCTTCCGATTCTGTGCCTCCTCGACGGTGTCGTGGAGCTCGTCGACGGCGTCCTCGGCGTACCCCTTCTCCAGCTCCAGCTCGTTCTGCCGCCCGTCGAGCGAGCTCATCCGGTCCTCCAGGTCGGATATCTCGGCGCGGATCTCGTCGGCACGCTCGGAGAGCTCCGGGATCTTCGAGTCGGCGAGCTCCGCCTCGATCTCCTCGATCTCGGACGCTAACTCCGCTATCTCCGTATCGAGCTCGTCGAGCTCCGCGTCGAGCTCGCTCATCTCCGCGTCGACCGACTCGCGTTCGGCCTCCAGCTCCTCGAGCTCGGTCTCCAGCTCGTCGATGCGCTCCTCGGCGTCCGCCAGCTCGTCCTCGGCGCGCTCGACGTCGGCCTCAAGCGACCGGACGCGCTCGGCGGCGTCGGCCTTCCGGTCGCGCGCGTCGTCGACGTCGCCCTCGAGGTCGTCGATCTCCGACTGCAGCGACTGCCGCTCGTCCTCCAGCTCCGCTATCTCCGTCGCGAGCCGTTCGAGCTTCCCGCCGCCGGACTTCGTGAACGCGTACCGCGAGCCGCCGCCGGAGCCGCCCGTCATCGCGCCGGACTTCTCGACGAGGTCGCCGTCGAGCGTGACCATCCGGTAGTCGCCCATCAGCTCGCGGGCGGTGGCCATGTCCTCCACGACGAGCGTCGAGCCGAGCACGTACGAGAAGATCGAGGCGTACCTGCCGTCGTAGTCGACGAGGTTCCGCGCGAAGTCGACGACGCCCGGCAGCGAGGGCTTCCGCGGGAGGCTCCGGTCGTCCATCTCCGTGATGGGGAGGAACGTCGCCCGGCCCGCGTTCCGCCGCTTGAGGTAGTCGATACACGTCGACCCGACGCCGTCGTCGTCGACGACGACGTTCGCGAGCCGCCCCCCGGCGGCCGTCTCGCACGCCTCCGCGTACTCGGCCTCGACCGAGCCAAGCTCGCCGACCGCGCCGTGGACCCCGTCGATGCCGCCGTTCTTCACTTCGGTCACCGCCCGCGGCCACGAGGTATCGCCGCGCTCGTCGGCGGCCGCCTCCAGCTTCGCGTACTCGTTCTGCTTCTCCCGGAGGTCCGCTTCGACCGCCTCCAGGTCCTCGCTCCGTTCGGCCTTCTCCGAGAAGAGGTCCGCGACGACCTCCTCGATCTTCTCCTCGTTCTTCTCGGCCTTGTCGAGCTCGCTGCGGAGCTCGGATATCCGCGCCTTGTGCCCCGGTATCGACTCGCGGGCCTCCTCCAGGTCGGTCCGCGCCTCGCTCACCGCGTTCGAGCGCCGGCGCGCCTCGTCGAGCAGGCGGTCCTTCTCGCGCTGCGTCTCGTTTCTCGCCTCGCGAAGCGACTCGATCTCCTCTTTCTTGTCGGCGAGCTCGGCTTTGAGTTCGTCGAACTCGGTGTCGGCGCCCTCTATCTCGGCCTCGACGTCGGCGAGATCGGACCGCTTCGTCGCGATCTCGGACTTGACCGAGGCCTTCTCGACTTTCGCCTCGCGGATCTCGCCTTCGAGGTCCGCTATCGTCTCCTCCTTCCGGTCGATCTGGACGAAGGCGTCGCGCCGCTCCGTCTCGGCCTCCGCGGCGCGCTCCTCGGCCGCCTCGATCTTGTCATCGAGCCGGGAGATCTCGCCTTTGACCTCCTCGATCTCCGAGCGGATCCGGATCTGCTCGTCCTCGCCTTTCGTCTCGATCTCGTGGTTGAGGTCGGCCAGGTCCTCCTCGAGGCGGGTGAGCTTCCCCTGTCTCGCGTCGAGCTCCGCGCGGAGCTCTTCGAGCTCGGCCTCCGCGTCGTCGATGTCGTCCTCGACGTCGCCGAGGGCCTCCCGCTTCTCCTCCAGCTCGGAGGCCTTGAGGAAGCCGCGGTACTCCTCCAGCTCGTCCCGATACTCCTGATACTGGAGGGCGGTCTCGCGCTCGTCGGACAGCCGGTCGAGCCGGTCCTGCTTCTCGCCGATGCGGAGGTCCGCCTCGCCGATCCGGTCTTCGACCGTGTCCAGCTCCTCGTAGGCGGCCTCCTTCTTGTCGTCGAACTCGGCGACGCCCGCGATCTCGTCGACGATCCCCCGCCGCTGGTAGGGGGTCATGTTGATGATCTCGGTGACGTCGCCCTGCATCACGACGTTGTACCCCTCGGGCGTCACGCCGGCGGCCGCGAGCAGGTCCTGCACGTCGGAGAGGTTCACCGAGCGTCCGTTGAGGTAGTAGTACGAGTAGTAGTTGTCCTCGGTCTCCTTGACGCGGCGCTTGATCGTGATCTCGGAGACGTCGCCCACGTTCTCCGTGCCGGCCGCGGAGACGACCTGCGACCGGTCTAAGGCCCCGTCCTCGTTCGAGAGCACGACGGTCACCGACGCCTCGTTCGGGCCCCCGGTCCCGTCGCCGTCGTCGTGACCGGGGTTGTAGATCAGGTCGGTGAGCTTCTTCGCTCTGATCCCGCGGGTGCGCGCCAATCCGAGCGCGAAGAGGACTCCGTCGATGATGTTCGACTTCCCGGAGCCGTTCGGTCCCGTGACGACCGTGAAATCGTCGTAAAAGGGGATCCTCGTCGTCCGCCCGAAGCTCTTGAATCCGTCCAAAACGACTTCCGTAATGTGCATGTGACGCGGGAGTGCGAGGTCGGATTACGCGACGATGATGTCGCTGTCCGACTCCTCGTCGTCGCTCTCTCCCTCCGCCCCGCCGGCCTCGGCGTCCGGCGTCGTCGCCTCCTGCTCGGGGACGACCATGTCGTCGTCGCCCTCGCCGCCGGTCGACGCGCTCCCGTCGTCGGTCCGCTCGACGACCTCGACGTGGTCGTCGGAGTGGGTCCGCGTCTCGCCGCCGGCGGACTCTGTCGATTCCTCGGCCGGTTCGGCCGTCTCCCGCGCCTCCTCGGTCGCGGCGTCCGCCCGTACGGACACCTCTTGGGCGTCCTCGAGCTGTCGGACGCGTTCCTTCATTTCGACCAGCTCCTCGGTGAGCCCGTTGACCGCCGCTTGCAGCTCCGCGACCTGTCGTTCGAGGTCCTCGACGCGGTTACTCATATACACACGTATGCCCACGCGGGCCGTATAAATCTGCGTCAGACACACGTGTGACCATGTGACATGATTTTCGCCGACCGCGGCGGCTCGGCGCGCTCGTTTCCGGGGGCTGAAACGTCTCGCGGCTACCGTCCGATATCGGGGGGAAGATACTTGTAGTACGGTCGATATGGCGTCCGTATGAGTAAGATCACCTTCCGGGCCGACGACGACCTCGTCGAGCGGCTGGAAGCGTGTGACGCCTCCAAGAGCGAGGTGATGCGGGAGGCCCTCCGCACCCACCTCGACGACGCCGAGGAGGCGACTGCTCCCGACGCGGGTCCGACGGCCGAGGAGACGGTCGGCGCCGCGCTGGCAGACCGCGTCGACGACCTCATCGCGGAGCGGCTCGACGCCGCGTTGGACGACCGCCTCGGCGGACGGCGCGCTCCGTCCGACGCGACGTATGCGTCGGGGAACCCGGCCGAGGTCAACGTGAACGTCTCTCTCGACGCCCCTGACGCCGACGCCGCCGACACGCGTGTGACACGTGAGACGTCGGCGGACGCTGAGACGGAGACGCGTAAGACGCCGGCGAGCGCGAACGCTGGCGAAAACGCCTGCGGCGGCTGCGGAGAGAACGTCCCTGAAGAACACGTGTACTGTCCGAACTGCGGAGAAAAGCAGTCTCACCGGGCGTTCTGCGAGTGCGGCGACGAGCTGCGGACCGACTGGGCGTTCTGCCCCGGCTGCGGTCGGCGGACCCCCGCCGCAGACGTGTTAAATGATAGGTAACGCCTGACTCAGGCCGCCAGTCGGCCGAATTCGTCTCTTCGGGTGGTTGTCTTACACTCGGCGATAGCTTTATATTGGTAGACTCGGTGAATTGAACTGCGTAAGACGGTCGTCTTACAGCGGCCGTCCGCGGCGGGGATGATCCCGTCGACGGGCGATTCGTCGCTGTAAGACACACGCGTCGCGTGCTCGCCGTCTTACCGGGGGAATACCAATGGAGCGTGTGACACTACGAATCCCGAAACAGCAGATAGACGAGGTCGAACAGATGGTCGAAACGGGCGAGTTCCCGAACCGAAGCGAGGCGATCCGGTCGGCCGTTCGCGACATGTTGAACGAACAGGACGGCGAGCGCGACGAGCGCGGCCGCAACCGCAACTGGGCGAAGGTGTGAACTGATGCAAGATCTCGTTCAGGACGCCCTCGACAACGCGGAAGCGGAGAAGCGCGACATGGACTCCGTCGATATGGACGACGACGAGTTCGGGGACCCCCGGATCGTCATCGTCGGTGCCGGCGGCGCCGGAAACAACACGATCAACCGGCTGTACAACATCGGCGTGGACGGCGCCGACACCGTCGCGATCAACACGGACAAACAGCACCTCAAGATGGTCGAGGCCGACACCAAGATCCTCGTGGGCAAGTCGCTCACGCAGGGGCTCGGCGCCGGCGGCGACCCCAAGATGGGCGAGCGCGCCACCGAGATGGCCCAGGGGACGATCAAGGAGGTGCTCGGCGACGCCGACCTCGTCTTCGTCACGGCCGGAATGGGCGGCGGCACCGGCACCGGCGCGGCGCCGGTCGTCTCGAAGATCGCCAAAGAGCAGGGCGCCATCGTCGTCGGAATGGTCTCGACGCCGTTCAACGTCGAGCGCGCCCGCACCGTGAAGGCCGAGGAGGGCTTAGAGACCCTCCGCAACGAGGCCGACTCGATCATCGTCCTCGACAACAACCGGCTGCTTGACTACGTGCCGAACCTGCCGATCGGGAAGGCGTTCTCCGTGATGGACCAGATCATCGCGGAGACGGTGAAGGGGATCTCCGAGACGATCACCCAGCCGAGCCTCATCAACCTGGACTACGCCGACATGTTCACCATCATGAACCAGGGCGGCGTGGCCGTCATGCTCGTCGGCGAGACCCAGGACAAGAACAAGACCCAGGAAGTGGTCAACGACGCGATGAACCACCCGCTCCTGGACGTCGACTACCGCGGCGCCTCCGGCGGGCTCGTCCACATCACGGGCGGTCCGGACCTCACGCTGAAGGAGGCCGAGGGGATCGCGAACAACATCACCGAGCGACTGGAGGCGAACGCCAACGTGATCTGGGGCGCCCGAATCCAGGACGAGTACAAGGGGAAGGTCCGCGTCATGGCGATCATGACGGGCGTCCAGAGCGCGCAGGTGCTCGGCCCGTCGACCCAGAAGCAGGCCGACAAGTCCCGCGCCGCGGCCGGAGCCGAGGACCTCGGCGACTCGCGCTCGCGCGCCGCCGAGGCGAACGGCACGGCCGGCGCGACGGCCTCCGGCGGCGCCGACCGGGGCTGGGAGTCCGACGGCGGCACCGAGCAGACCGAGCGGAACAACGGCCTCGACGTCATCCGCTAGGCGTCGCTGACGGACCGCCGCCGTCGCAGTCGTTCGCTTTCCGATCGACCGTCTCTCTTTCGCGCCGTCGACGCCGATCCGCTCGCTTACCTCCGGGTCTGACCCGTCGGACGGCGCGAGGACTTAACATCGCACAGTGCGTAGGGATCTACGTGTTACGCCACCAGCCGAGCCGAAGCCCGTGGCCTCGCTCGGGCGTCGCCCGCGACCGGACCGGGTCCGCGACCCGATGACTGACGCCGCGCTCTACTTCACGGCCCCGGAGACCGTCGAGGTGCGCGAGGCGACGGTCGGACCGCCGGCGGACGACGAGCTGCTCGTCGAGACCCGCGCGTCGGCGATCAGCGCCGGGACGGAGCTGCTCGTGTACCGCGACCAGACGCCGGCGGATCTCCCGGCGGACGAGGCGCTCGACGCGCTCGACGGCGACCTCTCGTACCCGCTCCGGTACGGCTACGCCGCGAGCGGCGTCGTCCGCGAGGTCGGCGCCGAGGTCGACTCGGAGTGGGTCGGCCGGTCGGTGTTCGCGTTCGTCCCCCACCAGACGCGCTTCCGCGCGACCCCCGACTCGGTCGTCGCGCTCCCGCCGGAGACGACGCCGGCCGCCGGCTCGCTCCTCCCTTCCGTGGAGACCGCGACGAACATCGTCCTCGACGCCGCCCCCCGTCTCGGAGAGCGGGTCGTGGTGTTCGGCGCCGGGGTGATCGGACTCTGCGTCGTCCGCCTGCTGGCCGACTTCCCGCTGGAGTCGCTCGTCGTGGTCGACCCGATCGAGCGCCGTCGAACGCTCGCCGCTGCGCTCGGCGCCGACCGGACGACGACGCCGGCCGAACTCGGCGCCGTCGACCTCGCCGGGGACTCCGCCGTCGGGGGCGCGGACCTCGCGGTCGAGCTGTCCGGCCAGCCGAGCGCGCTCGACGACGCGATCGGGGTCGTTGGCTACGACGCGCGGATCGTCGTCGGCTCGTGGTACGGGACCAAGCGCGAGCCGATCGACCTCGGCGGGCGGTTCCACCGGGACCGCATCGACATCGTCTCCAGTCAGGTGTCGACGATCAGCCCGGAGCTGCGCGGGCGGTGGGACCGCGACCGCCGCATGGAGGCGGCGCTCGACCGGATCGACGCGATCCCCGCCGCCGAGCTCATCACCCACCGGATCCCCTTCGAGCGCGCGCCGGAAGCGTACGAACTGCTCGACTCGGAACCCGACGCGGCGGTCCAAGTCATCCTGGAGTACTCGTGACCGTCTGCTTTCTCACCGGCGAGACGGGAGTCGACCGCTGACGGCGAGGTAGTCGCGCGCGAACACCGCCAGCGACGGCGCGAGGACGATTGGCGCGAGGGTCCGAACGACGTCGGTCGGCACCGGCGGGACGAGCGCGACCGTCACGAAGACCATCTGGACGCCCGCGAGGTACTTGCCGAGGTCGCTGTCGGGCAGGTCGCCGACGGGGAGCCCGCGGACGCGCCGCAGCCACACGGCCCCGCGGAAGACGTAGCGCGCGGCGGAGATCGAGAGGTACCAGATCGGGAGTAGCTCCCACAACACCGCCACGAGCGGCGCGGCGACGAATCCGAAGGTGTCGAACGCCATGTCGAGCCGGCGGCCGACCTTGGTCTCCCGCCCGACCGTTCGGGCGACGCTCCCGTCGAGGTTGTCGAGGGCGACGCCGGTCCCGTAACACAGCGCCGGCACCCACGCGAGCGCCGTCTCCGGCGGCGCGACGACGAATCCGGCGACGACCGCGTACAGCGCCCCGCGAACGAGCGTGACCGCGTTCGCCAGTCCGAACAGCTGTCGCCAGAAGCCGCCGGTCAGCCCCTCCGGATCGAGCCCGTACCCGACGTACCAGAGCTGTCCGGCCCAACAGAGGCCGGCGACGACGGCGGGCGAGAGTCCCCAGCGGCCCATCGCGTCCGCGGGGAACAGCCGCAGGAGGAGCGCGGCGAGCGTGAGTGCGGCGAGGAGCGGGAGCCCGAAACCGATCCCGACGCGAACGGAGCGTCGACGGCGGATCTCGGCCATCTACACGCCACCTCCGGTCGCGACCGGGCCCGCGAGGGGTCCGCCGCCCGGGGATACGTTTACGCGCCGAACGGTCGCGTTTACGCCCGCGTCGACGGCCGAGCCGTCGGGGAGCGCGTCGCTGATCGCGACGGCGTGCTCGCGTCGCCGTCGGCGCTCGCGGTCCGCCACGGCTACCGGCGCAGCAGGGCGACCAGAACGAGTATCAACACGACCTGCGCGACCTTGTCGACGCCGCCGAGCGTCCCGACGTCGGCCGGGAACGACTTCGTCCCGCCCGCGAAGTTGATGACGTACCATAAGACGATCTGGACGAGGGTGAAAGCGATCCCGACCGCGTACACCGTCCGTCGGCGGTAGTCGATCGCGAGGAGGGTGACGCCACCGACGAAGCCGAGCCCCGCGAGGACGAAGCTGATACCCATCGGCGAGGGGAACATCCTGACGCCGAGAAAGAGGTGGACGGCAGCGGAGACCAGCGCCGCGACGATACCCACCCAGTGGAGGCCGTTCAGCGAGCCGATGTCGACCGCGGGCCGCTGCGACTTGGTTGTTGCCATATTACACACATGGACTTCTGTCACATAGAAATACCGCCCGAGCGGACGAGGGCGATCGACTCCGGGGCCCTACCGCTCGAACTCGGGGTCGCGCAGGGCGTCGATCCGCGCGAGCTCGTCGGCGGTCAGCCGCTCGCTCCCGGCGGCCAGGTTCGAGACGACGTGCGATTCCGTGGTGCTGGACGGAATCGGGACGACCCCTCGCGAGGCGTTCCACGCGACGACGACCGCGGCCGGCGAGAGACCCCGATCCGTGCCGATCGCGTCCAGCACGGGTTCGTCGAGGAGGCCGGGCGCCGACAGCGGCGAGTGCGCGACCACCCGAATTCCGCGCTCGTGACAGCAGTCGACGAGACCGGTCCGAGGGCGGTAGGGGTGTCGCTCCACCTGCACCAAGGCCGGGTCGACGTCGCCGGTCTCCAGTACCGTCTCCAGCTGCGCCCGCGAGACGTTACAGACCCCGAGCGTCCGGGCCCATCCCCTCTCGTAAACGGCCTCCAGGTTCTCCCACGCGGTCGCCAGCGACACGTCGTCGGTCGCGAGCTCGCCGTCCGCGTCCTCGGGAAAGGCGAGCGCCTCCTGTCGCTCGACCGGCTCCTCGGCGAGCCGGCTCAGCTCCCCCCGGTGTTCGAGCGCCGATGGCCAGTGGAGCGCGTAGCAGTCGAATGCGTCGATCCCGAGCTCCTCGCGGCTGCCCGCGCAGGCGGCGAGCAGGCGCTCCCGGCGGTGGTTGGTGCGCCACGCTTTCCCGAGCAGGAACACCCGCTCCCGGTCGGGCGCGCCCGGCGCGGCGAGCAGCTCCCCGATCCGGTGTTCGTTGCCGTACAGCTCGGCGGAGTCGAGGAGGCGGTAGCCGGCGTCGAGCGCGGTCGCGATCGAGTCGGCGCGCTCGACGTACTCCCCGTCGCGGTAGCGCGAGCAGCCGAAGCCGACCGACGGGAGGCGGATCGCGGCGGCGCCCGACGTCCCCTCGACCCCGGTGCCCGACGTCCCCTCGACCCCAGTGCCCGACGTCCCCTCGACCCCGGTGCCCGTATTACACCCGTCCGACGCCGGCCTGACGACCGGCGCCGACGGCGGGTCGGCGGTCGCCCCGCAGTCGTCGACGGCGACCGGTCCGTCCCCCTCGGCGGCCGCCTCGATCGCGTTGCAGACGGCGACGACGTGGGCGCCCCGCCGCCCGCCCGCCCGCGAGGGCGACCCCGCCTCGACCGTCGCGGCGAGGCGCTCGACGGCGTCGACGTACTCGTAGGGCTTCGCCGGAGACGTCGGCGGCGCGCTCACGTACTCCCGCCCGACGCGACCGAACCGGACGGCGTCGCGGTCGTCGTCCATCGCGCCGGTCCCCGTCAGGTACAGCGAGCCGTCGTCGCCGTGGAGCTCCAGCCCGTAGAACTCCCGGCTCCGGTGGGGGGCGTAGAAGCTGGCGGTCAGCCTGACGGTCGGCCCCGCCGCGAACGCCAGCGTCGCCTCGACGTGGCTCGGCGTCGAGGGCCGGCGCTCCTCGCGCTCGGGCCACACGTCGAGCGCGTCGGCGACGCGGACGCGCTCGACCGGGCCGAACCACGACACCAGCAGCGCGAGCGGGTACACGGCCCCGTCGTACAGCGGCCCGATATCGAGGAAGGAGTCGGGGCGGTCGTGCCAGTCGGTCACGCGGCCGACGTGGGCGTGAGCGTATCCGAGCCCCACCGGGCCGAGCCGGCCGTCGGCGAGGAGGCGCCCCGCGCGGCGCTGCGAGGGCGCTCGCGGCGTGCCGGGTGCACAGCCCAGCGCGAGGCCGCGGTCGCGGGCGAGCGCCACCAGCGCCCGCGCCTCGTCGGCGTCGAGCGCGAGCGGCTTCTGCGAGTAGACGTGGCGGTCGGCTTCGAGCGCGGTCCGGGTCACCGGCGCGTGGGCGGCGTGGCTCGTCAGGTTCACCACTACCGGCGCGTCGACCGCGGCGAGCGCCGCGTCCAGGTCGGTAAAGGACGGGCAGTCGTGGGCCGCGGCGAGGGCGGCGGCGCGATCCCCGTCGAGGTCGACGACGCCGGCGAGCGACAGCGGACTCCCCGACAGGCCGGCGGCGTACTCCGGCGCGATCGACCCGGCCCCGGCGAACAGACAGTTCACGGTCGTATCGAGGCGGGGAGACGTATATGCCTCCCGCCGGAGCGGTTTAGTCGCCGCGCGCTAACTCACGGTCGTGACGGAACCGGGAATGAGCCGCCTCGGGACCGCCTACCTGCGCGGGTTGCAGGCGGTCGGTCGGCGGCTCGACTACGGGACGAACGCCTTCGACCGCGAGTGGGACGTCCTCGTCGTCCTCGACGCCTGTCGGGCCGACCTGCTGCGTTCGGTCGCGGCCGACGTCGACTTCCTCGACCGCGTCGAGACGGTCCGGTCGGTCGGCAGCTCCTCCTCGGAGTGGTTGGAGAACACGTTCGTCGGTCGCCCCGAGACGGCCCGGACGGTCATGGCGACGGGCAACACGTGGACCGACCGCTACCTCGACGCCGACGCGTTCGCGGCGCTCGACGAGGTGTGGAAGTACGCGTGGGACGACGCCCTCGGCACCGTGCCGGCGCGGGCGGTCACCGAGCGGGCGGTCGCGCTCGCCCGGGAGCGCGACCCCGACCGACTCGTCGCCCACTACATGCAGCCGCACCACCCGTTCGTCCCGGACCCCCTCGACGGCGACGACGGGCTGGCCCGGACGGGGAGTCACAGCAACGAGGGGAACCCGTGGGTGTCGCTCCGGCGCGGCGAGGTCTCGGTCGAGCGCGTCTGGGCCGCGTACGAGGCCAACCTCCGCCACGTGCTCGGCGAGGTGGAGACGCTCGCCGACAACGTCGACGGCCGCGTCGCGGTCACGGCAGACCACGGCAACCTCTTCGGCGAGTGGGGGTTGTACGGCCACCCGATGAACACCCCCGTGCCCGCCCTCCTCGCCGTGCCGTGGGCCGAGACGACCGGCGTCGACCGCGGGACGCTCGACCCGGCGCTCGAACCGCCGGAGCCGCTGCCGGTGAGCCGCGTTCACGGGGAGAGCGACGAGCGAGAGCGGCTCGCGGCGCTCGGCTACCTGTGAGCGTCCGTCGGGCCGACGGCGGGGACGCGGCCGGCGGCAGTCCCGGTCGCCTCTCCCCCGCCCTCCGGATTTAGGTGCGTCGCGCCCGTGGATCGGTGTATGTACGCGACGACGGTGCTGACGGACTTCGTGGCCCAGCACTACCTCACGGTCCCCGACCCCGGACCCGAGGGCGTCCCGCACTCCCACCACTTCGAGGTGGAGCTGACGTTCCGCGGGCCGGAGCTGAACGAGTACGACTACCTCGTCGACATCGACGACGCCGACGCGGCGCTCGCCGACCTCGCCGACCGCTACCGCGACGAGCTGCTCAACGACCTCCCCGAGTTCGAGGGGCGCAATCCGAGCGTCGAGCGCTTTGCCCGGGTGATCTTCGAGCGCGTGACCGACGCGGTGACCGACGAGACCGTGACCGAGCTGTCCGTGACGGTCTGGGAGGACGACGCGGCCGCCGCGACGTACGACGCCCCGGTATGAGGGTCGGGCTCACGCTGTACGGGAGCCTCGACGAGCGGTCCGGAGGGTTCCGCTACGACCGGAAGCTGGTCGAGGGGCTCCGGGCCGCCGGCGACACCGTCGAGGTCGTCGAACTCCCGTGGCGAGCGTACCCGCGCGGGCTGCTCGACAACGCCAGCCCGTCCCTCCGCGACCGCCTCCGCGTCGACGTCGACGTGATGCTGCAAGACGAGCTCGCGCACCCCTCTCTGGTCCTCGCCAACCGCGGTCTGCCGTACCCGATCGTGAGCGTCGTCCACCACCTGCGGGCGAGCGAGCCGCGCCGCCTCTCGCCGCTGTACCGCGCCGTCGAGCGCCGGTATCTCGCGACCGTCGACGGCGTCGTCTGCAACAGCGGGGCGACCCGCGACGCGGTCGCCGCCCTCGGCGTCGACCCCGACGAGACCGTCGTCGCCCCGCCCGCGGGCGACCGGTTCGATCCTGCAATCGACGGCGACGCGGTCGCGGCGCGCGCCGCGTCGCTCGGGGAAATCGGCGAGGAATCCGGAGCCGGCGACGGCGCGTCGGTCGCCGACCCCGCTCCCGCGCCCCTCCGAGTCGCGTTCGTCGGGAACGTCGAACCGCGGAAGGGGCTCGACACGCTCGTCGAGGGCGTGTCCCGCGCCGACGCCGCCGTCGACCTCACGGTCGTCGGCCGGCCGGTCGACGAGTCCCACGTCGCCGACGTCCGGCGATTGGTCGGCGAGCGCGGGCTCGGCGACCGCGTGCGCTTCGCCGGCCGGCTGTCGGACGACGCGCTGGCCGACGTCCTCCGCGAGAGCCACGTCCTCGCGGTCCCCTCCCGGTACGAGGGGTTCGGGATCGTCTACCTCGAGGGGATGAGCTTCGGCCTGCCGGCGATCGCCTCCCGGGCGGGCGGCGCGAACGAGACGGTCACCGACGGGGAGACGGGCGTCCTCGTCGACCCGGACGACCCCGCGGCCGTCGCCCGCGCGCTCGACGAGTTCGCGGCCGACCCCGATCGGACTGCCGAGATGGGCCGCGCCGCCAGGCGGCGGTACGAGCGTCACCCGGGCTGGACGGAGTCGACGGGTCGAGTCCGGCGACTCCTCGCCGACGTCGCTGACGCGGGCGACGGCGTCGACGCGATAGACACGGAGGTGGCGACGTGACGGGAGACCGCGACGTGACCGGAAGCGGCGACGAGTCCGCCGAGGCGACCGACGAAGAGGCCCCCGCCGACGACGCTCTCGCCGACGACGCCATCGCCGACGACACCGACGCCTTCCGGCGCTACCTCCGCGCGAAGCGGACCGTCGACGACCGGGCGCTCGACCGCCGGCTCGTCGGGATCCTCCGCGAGCGGCTCGCCGACCGCGCCGCCGCGAGCGCCGGGCCGCTGCGCGTGCTGGAGGTCGGGGCCGGCATCGGGACGATGGTCGCCCGCCTGATCGATCGGGAGGTGCTCCCGCCGGGGGAGACGCGGTACGTCGCCGTCGACCGCGACGCGGAGGCGCTCGCCGGCGTCGGTCCGTACCTCCGGGAGTGGGCGACGGACCGAGAGGGACCGGTCTCCGTCGAGACCGCCGACGGCGACGCGCTCGTCGTCGAGACCGACGCCCGTACGGTTCGGGTCGAGCCGGTCGCCGCCGACGCGGTCGCGTACGCCGGGGAACGCCCGGGCGAGTGGGACGCCCTGATCGGGATGGCGCTGCTCGACGTCCTCGACCTCGACGGGCTCGACGCCCTGCTCGACGCGCTCGGCCCCGGCGGGACCTACTACTTCCCGATCACCTTCGACGGCGGGACGCGCTTCCGCCCGGCGCACCCCGACGACCGGGCAATCGAGCGGCTGTACCACCGGCACATGGACGAGAAACCCGACGGAGACAGCCGCGCCGGCGGCGCCGCGCTCTCGCGCCTGCGCGAGGCGGACGGCTCGACGCTCCTCGGGGTCGCCGGCTCCGACTGGGTCGTGCGTCCCGCCGACGGCGAGACCGGCTATCCGGCCGACGAGGCGTTCTTCGTCCGGCACATCCTCGACACCGTCGAGGCGGCGGTCGGCGAGGTGATCGCCGTCGGGGGCGACGGATCGCTCTCGGCCGCCGACCTCGACGCGTGGCTCTCAGAGCGGCGGCGACGGGTCGACGCCGCCGAGCTCGTCTACCTCACCCACCAGCTCGACCTGCTCGGGCGGGTCGACGGCGACGCCTGACCGACAGAACGCTCGGGTCGCCGACCGCGTTCGACGGGGCGGTCAGGTCGCCGCCTCGATCGAGTCGAGCAGGCGGCACTTCCGGCAGACGTCGCGGCTCGTCTTCGAACCGCAGCGCTCGCACTCGCCGAGGTCGGGGGCGCCGTCGGCGGCGTCGCCGCCCTCGCGGTACGCCTCGGCGGCGAGCGCGGAGAGCTCCTCGTAGCCGGCCATGATCGAGTGGCGGGCGCCGGGGTGGTTCTCCTCTAACTCGTGGATCGTCGACCGGATCTCGCCGCGGTACGCCTCCGAGGAGTGGGGGCACTCGGCCATGTGCGTCGGGAGGTCGCGGACGTGACAGTAGAGCGCGATCTCCTTCTCGGGCACGTCGCGGAGCGGTTTGGCGCGCGGGACGAAGTCGTCGGTGCCCTCGCGCTCGTCGAAGGGGCCGAGCGAGGCGTCGAAGTGTTTCGCCACCTGTCGCACGTCGCCCTCGAGGAAGTTCATCATCGCCGTCTGCGCCTCGTCGTCGAGGTTGTGGCCGGTGAGCAGCTTGTCGGCGTCGAACTCGGCGGCGTACTCCTCCAAGAGGTCGCGCCGGAACACGCCGCAGTACGCGCAGGCGGCCATGTTCTCCGGGTCGCTCTCGACGACGTCGTCCATCTGTACGCCGAACTCCTCCTCGTAGGAGACGACTTCGTGCCGGAGCGAGAGCTCCTCGGCGAGCTCGACGCAGGCGTCGAGGCTCTCGTCGCGGTACCCCTCGATCCCCTCGTGGATCGTCAGCGCGAGCATCTCGACGCGGGGGTCCTTCCCGAACACGTCGTCCAGAATTCGCGTCAGCGCGACGCTGTCTTTCCCGCCGGAGAGGCCGATCACCCAGCGGTCGGGGTCGTCCGGCGTCGCCTCCGGATCGAGGAGGGAGTCCTCCCGGACCCGGCGTTTCACGCGCTTCTCGACCGACCGGCGGAGGTGCTCGCCGCAGAGGTGCGCCCCGGAGTAGGCGGCGTGGTGGACGGCGTCGGCCCCGCACTTGTCGCACTCCATCGGTGCCGGGTTACCGACGCGCGCGGATACCCGTTTCGGGCCGCCTCCGTGAGAGCGGGAGCGAGATCGGACGGAAGTGAGACCGACGGAAGCGCTTCCGAAGCCCCGGTCGCTCGTTTAGAAGTAGTTGATGACGGATAGACGGCGAACGCCTCCGAAGCCCCAGTCGCGACGGCTCGCGCGGCTTGCTGCGTTCCTCTCTCGGTCGCTGGTGCTCCCTCGCTGCGGTACTTGCTTCGCCGTGCTTCGCCCTCGCGACTGCCCCTTCGAGTCCCGCCCCGCACAGCGACCGCACCTCACGCCTCCCCAGCCTCGTCGGTCGCCCTCCGCGTCGCTCCGGGCGACCGACTCCAGCGAGAATCGAAGATTCTCTGGCAGCCGGCGCGGAGCGCCGGCGACCTCGCGCAGGCTGCTCGCGCCCGGTAGGCGCTCGCAGGTGCGCGCCACCGCAGTCATTTACATAAGCGTCAGATATCGACATCGACAACCCCGGGCGCGTTGTCGCCGGTTCCGACACGGGTTTGTCGCCGGCGCGGCGCCTCCGAGACGTGATCGACTCGCCGACCGGCGTCGACCGCGACCCCGATCCCCGTCCCCTCCGCGAGGACCCGCCGGCGGAAAGTCTCCGGACCCGGCTGTGGCGCCACGGCTTCAACCTCCTGCCGGCCTACCGCGGGACCGGCGCCCGCGTCGACCGTATCGGCGCGGACTGGCGCTACGTGCGGATCCGCGTCCCATTCAACTGGCGGACCCGCAACGCGGTCGGGACCATCTTCGGCGGGAGCCTCTACGGCGCGATCGACCCGGTGTACATGACGATGCTCCGGCGGCTCCTCGGCGACGGCTTCACCGTCTGGGACAAGTCGGCCGCGCTCGAGTTCCTCGAGCCGGGCCGCGACACGCTGTACGCCGAGTTCGAACTGCCCGTCGCCGAGACCGACGCGATCCGCGACGCGCTCGGTCCCGGCGAGTCGACCGACCGCGACTACCTCGTCTCGCTCGTCGACGAGGCGGGAACCGTCCACGCCGCCTGCGAGAAGACGCTGTACGTCCGGCGGGACGCCTGAGTCACGCCCGTCAGTCGCTCGCGGCCGTCCCGCCGGCGACCTCGTCGAACGGCGACACCGAGATGACGAGCCGGTCGTCGCTCGCCGTGCTCACCAGCTTCGACTCCGCGAACGTGGTCCCGTCGACGCGGAGCCCCTCGCTCGTCCCGGTCCACCGCTCGCCCTCCATCACCGCCGGGATGACGTGGGTCCGGATGTGTTCGACCTCCTCGTCCGGGTGGAGGCGCTGCCAGGGCTCGCCGACCAGCTCGTCCGGCTCGTAGCCGTACAGCCGCCCGTACTCCTCGCCGACGAACTCGAAGGTGCCGTCGGGCGCGACCGTGCAGACCCCGTCGAGCGCGACCTCGGTCGCGGGACCGACGCCCTCGGCGTCGCCGTCCCCGACGCTCTCGGCGCCCGCCTCGAAGCTCCCGCCCTCGCCGTCGACCGCGTGTCCGACTCGGCGTAAGAGCGCGGTGTACCCGTCGACGCCGCCGCGCTTGTGGACGTAATCGCTGACGCCCGCGCGGACCATCTCGGCCGCGATGGCGTCCGGCTCGGTCGCCGAAAAGAGGAGGAACGGGAGGTCCGGCTCGGTCTCCCGCGCCGCCGAGAGCAGCTCGACGCCGGTCCGACCGGGCATGTCGTAGTCGCTCACGACGCAGTCGAACGCCTCGCGCTCGATGCGCGCCAACGCCGCGTCCGGGTCCGTCTCGGCGACGGCCTCGCAGTCGATCCCGTCGTCGCGTTCGAGGTACGCGGCGACGAGCGCGGCGAGCCCCGGCTCGTCGTCGACGCAGAGCACTCGAAGGGATGAGTCGGTCATACTCCCGCGTCGGCGATCATCGCCTAAACCGCTTGCTTCCCGATGCTCAGGTCTGATACTGGGATTCCGACCGGCCCGACGCGGGGGCGGTCCCCGGCGTCCGGTGCGGCTCCCGTCTCAGGCGGTCGCGCCGGCGACGAGGCTCTCTCGCACCGTTTCGACGAACCGCTCCGGGTGCTCGACGTGCGGGAGCAGCCGCGCGCGGTCGAAGACGACGAGGCGCGCGTCGGCCTCGTCGGCCAGGTCGCGGCCGTCCGAGAGGGGGCTCACCTCGGCCTCACGCCCCCAGACGATCGTCGGGGGCACGTCGAGGTCGGCGAGCGCGGCCGCCAGGTCGAGGTCGCTGTTGAGGTAGCCGGATATGAAGGAGGCCGGCGCGAACCGAGCGTTCTCGACGTGGGTCGTCCGCCACTCGTAGTCGGTCCACTCCTCGCTCGGGTTCGTCGGGTCGTCGTAACCGTGGTCGGCGTTGAAGTAGCGGATCGACGGCTTCGACGCGATCACGTTGAACAGCGCGTCCCCGATCAGCGGCGACCGGATCAGTTCGCGGAGCCACGACTTCGGGGGGCTCGGGCCGGCGGTGCTCGTCGGACAGACGCCGACGAAGCCGCTCACGTCGACCGCGTCGCTCCCCGACCCGCCCCCGGTCGCCGCCCCGGCGGCGTACGCGGCCGACAGCGACGAGGCGACGACGGCCGGCTCGTCGAGGTCCGCGAGGAAGTCGCGGACGAAGTCCTCGTACAGCGCCGCGGAGTACCGCAGCGGCGGCCGATCGGAGCGACCGTACCCGGGGAAGTCCGGCGCGATCACGTGGTAGTCGACGGCCAGGTCGTCGAACACCGCGCGCCACTCCCCCGAGGAGCCGGCGGCGTTGATCCCGTGGAGCAGCGCGAGGTCCGGGTCGTCGGGGTCGCCCGCCTCCGTGAACGCGACGTCCATCCCGCGCCAGCGGAAGACGCCGTCGTCGCCGTCGAGCGGGGCCTCCAGCTCGCCCTCGTACCGGAGTCCGGTGTTGGCCGCGGCGAGCGCGCCGACGCCGAGGAGGGCGGTCCCGGCGAGGTTCCTGAGCTTCATGGAAACCTGTTGGTCCGCTGGCGACTTATACCTCGTGGCCCGCCCGGGCGGTCACGCCTCGCTCCCGACCGCCGCCCCTCGGTCGGTCACTCCCGGTCCGTCTCCACGCAGTCGACGATGGGGGCGACGACCTCGGCGGCGACGCTGTACGGGTCGGTCTCGCGCCGGCGGACCGCCTCGGCGAGCCGGTCGATCCCGCCGCGGCGCTCGATCTCCTCGGCGGCGAGGGCCCCGACGTCGGACCGCACGAGCGTCCGGATCTCCTCGGCGTAGCGCCGGCGCTTCGTCGCCTCGATCTCGCCCGACTCCCGGAGGTGCGCGGCGTGGGCGTCGAACGCCGCGATCAGCTCGTCGACGCCCTCGCCCGTGTTCGCGACCGTCCGGAGCACTTCGGGGGTCCACCCCGGGGCGTCGTCGCCGCTCGCGTCGGCCGCGTCGCCGGAGGCCGCCTCGCCGTCCGAGGGGGTCGGGTCGTCCGGGTGCTCCGGCGCGTCGAACCCGTGATGGCCCGTGTCGAGCCCCTTCGTCGGGCCCTCCCGCCGGTGGACCATCTCCTCCAACTCGGCGAGGGTGCGCTCCGCGCCGTCCATGTCGGCCTTGTTGACGACGAACACGTCGCCGATCTCCAGGATGCCGGCCTTCAGCGTCTGCACGTCGTCGCCGGAGCCGGGCTGGACGAGCACCGCGACCGTGTCGGCGGTCCGCACCACGTCGACCTCGTTCTGCCCGGCGCCGACCGTCTCGATGACCACGACGTCCTTCCCGAAGGCGTCGAGCGCCTTCACGGCGTCCGCGGTCGCCATCGAGAGCCCGCCGAGCTGGCCGCGCGCGCTCATCGACCGGAAGAACACGTCCATGTCGCCGACGTTCGACCCCATCCGGATCCGGTCGCCGAGGACCGCGCCGCCCGTGTACGGCGAGGAGGGGTCGACGGCGACGACGCCGACGGTGTCCCCGCGCTCGCGGTACGCCGCCGCCAGCTTGTCGACGAGCGTCGACTTCCCGGCGCCGGGCGAGCCCGTGATCCCGATCACGTCCGCGCCGCCGGTGTGCCCGTGGAGCGCGGAGACGATCGCCCGGTGGCCCGCGGCGCGGTCCTCGATCCGGGTGATGACGCGGGCGAGCGCCCGGTGGCTCCCGGCGAGCAGCTCCTCGACGAGCTCGGCGTCGCGGTCGCTCAGCTCCGGGGTCCGCTCCGCCGCCGACCCGTCACGTTGCGGCCCGTCCATCTACGCCCGCTCCGGCACGTTGTTCCGGATGAACTCGATCGTCTCCTCCATCGGCGTCCCGGGGCCGAACACCTCGGCGACGCCGAGCTCCTTGAGCTCCGTCTCGTCGTCGTCAGGGATGATCCCGCCCACGAGGATCAGGGTGTCCTCGAACGCGTCGTACTCCTTGAGCCCCTCGATGACCTTCGGGACGAGGGTGTTGTGGGCGCCCGAGAGGATCGAGATGCCGAGCACGTCGACGTCCTCCTGGACCGCCGCCTGTACGATGTCCTCCGGCGCGCGATGGAGCCCGGAGTAGACGACTTCGAAGCCGGCGTCGCGGAACGCCCGCGCGATCACGTGTGCACCCCGATCGTGGCCGTCGAGTCCGACCTTCGCGACCAGACACCGAATGGCCCGCTCCTCCTGTTCGACGCTCATATCGGGTACTGCGTCGCGTGCCCGTTTGATTCTAACGGACGATCGGGAGAGTCCGGGTCGTTGGGGCGGTCGCGGTCGGTCGCCCAGTTCGCTCACGGCTCCCGCGACCGGCGGGTCCCGCCGCTGCTCCCGTGACCGACGCGTTAAACGCGCGGGCGTCCCTGAGAGGCGGCATGACCGACGCTTCCCCCGAGGACCGCCTCCCGCCCGGCGCGCGGATCGGCCGCGCCGCGCTCCGCGTCGCCGACCTCGACGAGACGACCGCCTTCTACCGCGACGTCGTCGGCCTCGCCGTCATCGACTGCGACGGCGACAGGGCCGTCCTCGGCGCCGACGGCGACCCCCTGCTCGTCCTGCGACGCGACCCGGACCGCCCCGAGCGCGGGCGCACCGAGGCCGGCCTCTTTCACGCCGCGTTCCGGGTCCCCTCCCGGGCCGCGCTCGGCGAGGCGCTGGGTCGGGTGCGGGAGCGCTGGCGCCTTGACGGCGCCTCCGACCACCTCGTCAGCGAGGCGCTGTACCTCGACGACCCCGAGGGAAACGGGGTGGAGATCTACCGCGATCGCCCCCGCGAGGAGTGGCCCACCGACGACGACGGGACGGTGCGCATGGCGACCGACCCGCTCGACTTGGAGGGGGTCGCCGCGGCCGCGGAGGCGGTCGAGGGGGACGCTTCCGCGGGATCGTCGCCCGTCGACCGCGCCCCGCCCGGCACCGACCTCGGCCACGTCCACCTCGAAACCGCGTCGCTGTCGGCGTTCGAGGCGGTGTACGTCGACGGGCTCGGCTTCGAGGTCGGCATGACCGGCCCCGACGTCCGGTTCGTCGCCGCCGGCGGCTACCACCACCACCTCGCCGCGAACACGTGGCGCGGGCGGACGACGCCCGCGACGGGGCTCGGGCTCGCGTGGTTCGAGGTGGTCGTCCCCGACGCCGACGCGCTGGACGCGGTGCGGGAGCGGCTGGAGGCGGTCGCGGCCGACGGCGATGTCGATGTCGCCGTCGACGAGCGCGGTGGAGGGGTCACCGTCACCGATGCCGACGGTATCGAGGTTCGCGTTCGGACGGAGTAGAGAGGAGCGGCGGTCAGGCTCCCGCAACGGAGGGGATCGGCTCGCCGAGAAGAGCGTTAGCACGCGAGGGCCGGCTCGGCGTCACCCTCGACCAGCACGTCGGTCAGCGTCTCGAGATCGGCTCGCAACGTCGCCTCGTCGTCGTCGTCGAATCCGTACCGCTCGAGGGCCGCGGAGCCGTCGATCCGCAGCGTCTCGCTGCCCGGCGGGAGCGCGGCTCGGACCCCACCGGCCGCGCGCTCGTTGATAACGGTCGGTCGGTCTCTGTCGGAGTCGATCCCGATGCGGAGCTCGGCGAGCGGTTCCAGGTCGTCGTTCCGTTCCGCGGCGTCCACGACGCCGTGGAACCAGCGGGCGGCGAGGCGTTCACTCGGTAGAATGATATGTCCGGTGTCGCGATCGAAGCTCGTGTTATGACGTCGAATGCGACGCTCTAAGGTCTCGTTCATCTGCGGATATTAGGGCCTCTGTTCCGTTAAATGTTGGCTTTCAGGGCCTCTATCCGCCGATATTGATAATGTACGTTCGGTACGGTTCGGACCCGCCGGCCGTCGGCTCACGGGCCGGCCGGCTCACGGGGCGGTCACGTGACGATCGATCGGAGCGTCTCCTCGGTCAGCAGCGCGGTAATCCCGAGCGCCTCGGTCGTCATCCAGCCGAGGAAGGCGACGTACATCGCGAGGAAGACGTACCCCTCCTCGGTAGTGATCTCGAACTCCGTCGCGGACATCACCACGACGACGAGGGTGGTATAAAACAGAAATAACAGTAGCGGCACGGACGTGAGGAAGCCGATCGAGACGCCGCCGGCGAGGATGACGCCGATCGGCAGCGCCGCGACGAGATTGAACGTGTTGGTCCCGAAGACGTTCGCGATCGCCGCCCGCTTGTCGCCGGCCTCGCCCATCTTCACGCCGACGAGCAGGTCGGGGAACGAGCTCAGCACCGACAGCACCGTCACGGAGATGAGGAACGACGGCGCGTCGAGCGCGTCCGAGATCTGTACCGTCATGGTGACCATCGACTCGACGCCGACCAGCACGATGACCAGCCCGGCCGCGAACAGCCCGGCCTGTTTGGGGACGTTCGTTGACTCGGCCCGCTTCATGTCCGACGCCCCGCTCTTGCCCCCCGCGAGTAAGATGACGTACACGCCGTACAACACTAGCAGGCCGACGCCCATCTGCGGCGTGATCCGCGCGAGCTCGCGCCCGTCGGTCCCGAGCACGCCGAGCGCGATCACGCCGAAGAGGGCGAGCACGGCGACCATATAAAAAATGGCGTCGCGGTAGACGATCCCCTGCGTCGTCGTCGTGTCGCCGCTCGTGATCGCGACAGCGGCCGGGATGACCAAGATATTGAACACCGCCGTCCCGATGAGCGCCCCGGCGCCGACGCCGAAGTCGCCGAGCACGAGCACCGAGATGACGATGATCGCGAGCTCGGGGAACGACGTCGCGGCGGCGACGATGAGCCCGCCCTGGATCGCCTGCGAGACGCCGAAGTGGTCGCTGATCTTCGAGGTCGTCGACTCGATGACGTTCGCCCCCTTCCAGGTCAGCAGGAACCCGATCGCGCCCAACACGAGCCAGACGGCGAGCGACTGGTCTCCGATGAGCTCCTGCAGTACAGTCACGTCTCGTCAGTGCGTCCGAAGTCGATTAGAGCTTCCGGAGTCGATAATGGCCGCCTCGACGCGGAGCCCCTACTCACCGTCGTACTCGCCGAACCGCTCGTCGAAGAGGGCGACCACGCGGCGCTCGATATCGTCGCGGATCTCGCGGACCTCCTCGATCGGGCGCTCGCCCGGGTCGTCGAGGTCCCAGTCGTCGGTGTCGACGCCGTCGAGCTCCAGTGTCGAACAGCCCATCGTGGCGACGAAGTCCGACGCGGCGAGCGTCTCGTCGGACACGTGTCGCGGCGTCCGACCGTTCACCTCGAGGCCGACCTCGGCGAGCGCCTCGATGACCACGTCGTGGACGCTGTCGGCGGGGGCGGTGCCGCCCGTGACGACCTCGACGCGGTCGCCGAGGCCGCGCCGGTCGCGCTCGCGCTCCGCGAAGGCGGTCGCCATCTGGCTCCGGCCGGCGTTGCGAACGCACATGAACGTGAGGGTGGTCGTCGCGTCGGTGGCTCCGTCGTCTGCGGTGTCTGTGGTTGTCATGGGTGGCGTGGTGAGCCGCTTCTCGTCGCCCGTTTCGGTTCGCGTACGGTTTGCCGGTCAGTAGATCAGTTCGTCGTCGCTCTCGATCATGAACAGCGACCGCGCGGCGATGTTGACGGCGTGGTCGCCGACGCGTTCGAGGTCGCGGATCGCCAGCAGGGCGCGGGAGACGTCGTCGAGCGCGTCGGCCAGGTGATCGGGCTCCGGCTCCGCGGTCCCGTTCGCGGCGGCGCGGGCGCGGTCCGCCTCGAGGAGCTCGCGGACGACCGCCTCGCTGGCCCGCCGACACCGCTCGTCGAGGTCGTCGTCGCGGACGTCGATCTCTCGGCAGGCGTCGGGATCGGACGCCTCGTAGGCCGCGATCGCGTCGGCGACCATGTCGCCGGCCGCGTCGCCGAGCCCGCGAAAGTCGACGGCCGGGTGGATCCCGCCGTCGTCGCCGCCGTACGCGGCGATGTTGGTCGCCAGGTCGCCGATCCGTTCGAGGTCGGTGATGATCTTGAACGAGGCCGTCACCAGCCGGAGGTCCCCCGCCACGGGCTGCTGGAGCGCGAGGAGTTCCGTGCACTCCTCTTCCAGTTCGAGGTACCGGGCGTTGACCACGTGGTCGGTGCCGATCACCTCGTCGGCGAGGTCGTCGTCGCCCGTCTCGGCCGCGCGGAGGGCGGTCTCGTACCGGTCGAGGACCAGTTCGCCCATCGCGACCACGTCGGCCCGGAGCTGCTCGAGTTTCTCCTGGTAGTTCTCTCGGGGCATCTATCCGAACTTTCCCGTGATGTAGTCCTCGACGCGCTGCTCTTCGGGGTCCTCGAAGATCTTCGTCGTGTCGTCGTACTCGACCAGCCGCCCGCCCGTGAGGAACACCGCGGTCCGGTCGGAGATGCGCGCCGCCTGCTGCATGTTGTGCGTGACGATGATGACGGTGTACTCCTCCGCGAGGTCGTCGATGAGGTCCTCGATCTTCGAGGCCGCGATGGGGTCTAACGCCGAGGTCGGCTCGTCCATCAGGATGACCTCCGGGTCGGGCGCGATGGCGCGGGCGATACAGAGCCGCTGTTGTTGCCCGCCGGAGAGGTCGAGTCCCGACGAGTCGAGTTTGTCCTTCACCTCGTCCCAGAGCGCGGCCGACTTCAGCGACTCCTCGACGCGGGCGTCGACGTCGCCGTCGAACCCCTGGATCTTCAGCCCGTACGCGACGTTGTCGCGGATGGACTTCGGGAACGGATTCGGCTCTTGGAACACCATCCCGATCTTCCGGCGCAGGGCGACGGGGTCGACGTCGGCGTCGTACACGTTCTTTCCGCCGAACGTGATGTCACCCTCGACCCGGCACACCTCGATCATATCGTTCATCCGGTTGATACACCGGAGGAACGTCGACTTGCCGCAGCCGGAGGGACCGATCAGCGCGGTCACCCGCTTCTCAGGGATCTCCATCGACACGCCGTCGATCGCCTGCTCGTCGCCGTAGTAGACGTCTAGATCGTGGGACGAAACCGCCGTCCGGTCGGGCGCCGCTGTCTGCTCGTTCGATCCGGTCTCTACGTCGGTGGTGATGAGCGAGTCGCTCGTCTCGGTCTCGGTCTGCGTCTCGGATTCTGTGTTACTCATGTTAGCTCCCCCGCTCCGCGCGGTTCCGCAGCAGTATCGCCGTCCCGTTCATACCGATGAGGATGATCAGCAGCGTGATAACGCCTGCGGCGACGACCCCGTACCGGAACTCCGCCTGCGGGAAATTCGCCCACGCGTAGATCTGCATCGGCATCGCGCTGAACTTGCTGAACAGGCTGCTCGGCGCGCTGAACACCGTCGTCGCCGCACCGACCATGATGAGCGGCGCGGTCTCGCCGATCGCTCGCCCGAGCGCGAGGATCGTCCCGGTGAGGATCCCGGGGAACGCCTCGGGGAGGACGACGTTCTTCGTCGTCTGCCAGCGGGTCGCCCCCATCGCGTCCGATCCCCGGCGCAGGTCGTCCGGCACCGACCGGATCGCCTCCTGCGCGGAGATGATCGTGATCGGGAGAATGAGCAGTGACAGCGTCAGCGACACGGTTACCGCGGTCCCGAACCCAAATCCGAGGAGGTTCGCGAACAGCCCCAGCCCGAGCAGCCCGTACACGACGGACGGGACCGCCGCCAGATTCGCGATGTTGATCTGAAGCAGCCGCGTCAGCGCGCCGACGACCCCGGTGTCCGCGGTGTATTCCTCTAGGAACACCGACGTCGCGACCCCGAGGGCGAACGAGAGCACCGCGACCATCGCGATGATGATCACCGAGCCGACGATCGCCGGGTACAGCCCCGCCTCGGTGGCGGTTCGCGACGGCGCCTCCGTGAGGAACGTCTCGCTGACCCACGGGCTCGGCGTCGGGATCCCGAACAGTTCGACGAGGAACGCTCCGGCAAGCGCGCCGGCGACGAGCAGGACTGGAAGCCCCAGTCCCGACACCCCCTCGCCGACGTCGAACACGCGATGGAGGTACGCGGCGACCGGCACGCCCGTCACGGCGATGACCAACAACGCGTTCGGCCCGCCGACGCCGAGTCCCGCGGCCCGTCCGAACAGTCCGACCGCGGTCGCGAGCGCGAGCGGAACGCCTCCCGCGGTCAGCGCCGCCGTCCGGCTTCCACGGCCGTTCACCACGACGGCGCCGGCCGCCGCGATCGGGATCGCCAGCGTCCAGAGGTATATGAACGCCGTCGTCGGATACGTCCGGAGCACTTCTCGGACGAACACGGCGAGCACCATCCCGAGGATACTTATCGGAAGAGCGGCCGTCACGGCGGCCGGCGTGTCTTGGAGGCGACCGTACGCGTACGCGAGCAGCGCCGGAACGATCCCGAGCGTGTACGCGAGGAACCACAGCCGCTCGTCGAACACCAGAAAGAGGACGCTGAACGCCAGCCCGATCGCGGTGCCGCCGATCAGCCGTCCGACCATCCCGAAGCCGACCGATCCGGGTCGGCCGCGGGCTCCCATGTAGACGAGGTATCCGGTGAGCGGGATGATAACGACGAAGAGGTACGTGAGCTGCCAATTGAGCCGCGGAACCTGGCCGACGAACGTCTCGACGAGCGTGAAGGCCACGGCGACGGCGACGAGGCCGCCGCCGGCCACGGTGACGGCCCGACGAGTCAGCGTCCGGTCACGCGCGCTGTACAGGCAGAATCCGAGGAACGGCACGACGAGCGTGAGGAAGTACGTCAACAGCCACAGCGGGTTCGCGTTCGCTAGATCAAAGGCGTCGATCGTGACGTAGATGAGCAGCACCGCGAGCGCGAAGATCCCGAGCACGCTCGCCCCGAGCGAGAGGTACTCGAAGGCGATCCCCCGGACGCGGCTCACCTCGCCGAACTCCTCGACACGACCGGTGTCGG
Organism: Halorubrum sp. Eb13; assembly: GCF_002252895.1. Taxonomy (NCBI): domain Archaea; kingdom Methanobacteriati; phylum Methanobacteriota; class Halobacteria; order Halobacteriales; family Haloferacaceae; genus Halorubrum; species Halorubrum sp. Eb13. Next base: position 28,025 of record NZ_NHPE01000114.1, read on the forward strand.
TGTCGGTCGCCATCAGTACTCCTCCCGGTACCGTTCCGCGATAAGATCACTCAGTACGTTCATCACGAGGGTCACCACGAACAGCGTGAGTCCGAGCGCGAACATCGCGTCGTACGGGATCGTCCCGCCCGTCAGGTCGCCGCCGGCGATCTGCACCATCGCGACGGTGATTGTCATCCCGGAATCCAAGAGGACGTCGGTGGGATTGATGTACGGAATCCCGAGAAGCGTTTCCCTGACGGCCGGCATCCGCGCCTGCGCGCCCATCGCGACGACGACGATCATCGTCTCGCCGATGGCGCGGGACACCGCGAGGATGTACGAGGAGGCGATCCCCGAGATGGAGGCCGGGACCACGATCCCGGTCGACACCTCGAACTTCGTCGCCCCGAGACCGTAGCCGGCCTGCCGCAAGTCGTCCGGTACGGCGCTCATCGCGTCCTCCGAGATCGATGACACCATCGGGATCGTCATGATCCCGACCATCAGTGACGCCGACAACGCGTTGAAGGTGCTCATCTCCGGGAACAGCGTCGCTTTCAGTGCCGGGGTGATGTACACCAGCGCGAAGTAGCCGTACACGACCGTCGGAATACCGGCGAGGATCTCCAACAGCGGTTTCAGTATTGAGCGCGCGCTCGACGTCGCGTACTCGCTGAGATATATCGCGGTCAGCGTTCCGACCGGAAGCGCGACGAACGCGGCCGTGATCGTCACCGTGAGCGTTCCAATGACCAGCGCGACGATACCGAACGTTTGACCGCCCCCGCGCGGGTTCGGGCTCCAGCTGGTGCTGAAGAGGAACTCGCGGATCGGTACCTCGGCGAAAAACACCAGCGCGTCCGACAGCAGGGTCGCGATGATGGCGACCGTCGTGAGCAATGTGATCACCGCGCACGCGGCGAAGAACCCGCCGTAGGTTCCCTCCTTCAGTCGTGTGAGCCCGCTCCGTCGCTGTAGATCCGGACTCTCGGTGCTATCTGTCACGGACGGTCGGAGTTCGAACGCTGTCGTAAATCAATACACCGGTTCATGACGCGGGTTTCAGCCCTGCGCCTGCTCGATCGCGTCTTCGAGTTTCTGCATCTGTTCTTCCTGCGTCTCCTCGGTCGCGGGGACGTACCCGACGTCGCCGGCGACGAGCTCTTCGTTGGTCGTCTGGCTAACGAAGTAGCGGGCGAACTCCGCGACGTGCTCCTTGCCGAGCGCCTCCATCGACGGGTACGTGAACAGCGGCCGCGAGAGCGGCTGGTACTCGCCGGAGGACGCGGTCTCGAGGCTCGGCTTGACCGGACCGTCGCCGTTGTCGATGGCGACCGGCGTGATCTGGTCCTGGTTCTGGAACCAGTACGCGAAGCCGAAGTAGCCGATCCCGTACCGGGTGCCCTCGACCCCCGCTGCGATCGTGTTGTCCTGCTCGGTCGCCTGGTAGTCATCGGTGTGGCCGTCCTCGCCCATGACGTTCTCGATGAAGTAATCGTACGTCCCCGAGGTGTCGGCGGCGCCGAACCGCTCGATCTCCTCGTCGGGCCACTCGTCGCGCACGTCGCTCCACATCTCGGCGGCGTCGGACTGCCAGATCTGCGAAAGCTCGTCGACGGTCATCTCCGTCGCCCAGTCGTTCTCGTTGTTGATCACGACGGTGAGCGCGTCGGTCGCGGCGATCAGCTCGACCCACTCGACGCCGTTCTCCTCGCACAGCTCCTGTTCTTCCTCTTTGATCGGCCGGCTCGCGTTGTTGAAATCGGTCTCGCCGACGCAGAAGAAGTTCGCGAATCCGCCGCCCGAGCCCGTCGAGCTGATGTCGATCGAAACCTCCGGGTTGTCCTCGGCGAAGTCCTCGGCGACTGCGCTCATCAGCGGGAAGACGGTCGAGGAACCGGCGATGTTGATCGAGCCCGACAGGGTGTCCGAGCCGTCCGAACCGTCGGAGCCGTCCGAACCGTCGGAGCCGTCCGAACCGTCGGAGCCGTCCGAACCGTCGGAGCCGTCCGAACCGTCTCCGGAGCCTCCGTCGCCCCCTTCGGTTTCGGTACATCCCGCGAGCGCCAGCGCTCCCGCCCCGGCGAGCGCCGCAAGCGATTTCCGCCGCGTGATGCCGTTTGCGTCCGCATCGTGCCTTGATGCCATCATCTGATCGAGAACGTCGTCGACATAAATAGTATGCTATGAGGAGTACTGTCCGGAGGGTACTGGTAGGGTGAACTATATACGCTATATAGATCGAAATCGATCCGCTCTCGCGGCGGTCGGAGCTCCACTGCCCATCAGGGCGTATTTTTATGCCCCTCCGTGCGAAGACCGGGACGATGACCCCTCCGACGAACGGGGACCGGATCCGACTTTCGCTCTCCCGCGAGGAGGCGTGGGTCGCGCACGCCGCCCTGCTCGACGCGGGCGCGGCCGCGGTCGACGCCGGCGACGACGCCCCCGCGCAGTGCCGCCCGATCCGGCGCATCGAACGGGACCGCGCGCTCGCCTCCGAGGGCGCCGAGCTCCTCCGCGACGCGCTGATCGACTACCTCGGCGACGCGCCCGTGCGCGACCGCGCCCCGGGGCGGGCGGTGTTGCGGCGGGTCGACGATGCGGTCGAGTCCCGGCCGCGATCGAGCCCGCGGGACGGCGGCCGCGGCGCCTGACGGGTTTCGCTTTTCACTTCGGCCCGGACTCCACCGCCTCGATCAGCAGCTCCGCGACGTCGACGATCTCCACGTCGTCCTCGAAGTCGCCCGTCTTCCTGCCGTCCTCGAACATCGTCGTGCACATCGGACAGGCGACGACGAACTTCTCGATCGCGCCGCCCGCGTCGGTGTCTTCGACCGCCTCGCGGAGCCGCTCCTCGCTCGGCTTCACATCCTCGTCGTGTTCGGTCCAGAGCCCGCCCCCGCCGCCGCCGCAGCAGAACGAGTCGCTCCGCGAGCGCGGCATCTCGTAGAGGTCGGCGCCGGTCGCGCGGATCAGCTCGCGGGGCGCCTCGTACTCGTCGTTGTACCGGCCGAGGTGGCAGGGGTCGTGGTAGGTGACGGTGTAGCCGAGCTCGTCGCCCGCGAGGCCGAGCCGCCCCTCGTCGACCAGCTCCTCCACCACCTGCGTCCAGTGACGCACGTCGACCGCGCCGTCGGCGTTCCACGGCTCCTCGCGGTCGAACGGCATCATCGGGTCGTCGGCGAACTCGGCGAAGTCGACCTCGGGGTACTCGTTTTTGATCGTGTTGTACGAGTGCGGGTCCGTGCAGACGATCGAGTCGAACTCGCAGTCGGCGAACGTCTCGACGTGGTGGCCGGCCAGTTCGAGGTAGAGGAACTCCTCGCCGATCCGCCGAATGTCGTTGCCGTCGTTCTTCTCGTCGTCGAAGAGGATGCCGAACTCGACGCCGGCCTCGTCGAACAGCCGGGCGAGCGCGCGGGCGACCTTCCTGTTCCGGTCGTCGAAGCTCGGATAGTCGCCGACGTACCAGAGGTACTCCACCTCGCGTTCGCGGGCGTCCGGGACCTCGACGTCCTCCAGTTCGTCCGCCCAGTCGCCGCGGGCCGACTGCGACTCGCCGAAGGTGTTCCCCTTCTGCATCACGTCTTGGAACACGTCTTGGAGGTTCGAGTCCACGGCCCCCTCGTCGACGAGCTGGCGATTCATCTTGGTGAACGAGGTGAGGTGTTCGATGTCGACCGGGCAGGCGTCCATGCAGGCCATACAGGACATGCAGGACTCCATCGACTCGCTGTCGATCACGCCGCCCTCGTCGGCGACGATGGGGACGGCGCCGCCGTCAACGACGGCGGCGGAACCGGCCACGCCGCCGTCGGTCGCGACCGACCCGCCGCCGCCCGCCCCCGCGACCGGATCGTCCGTCACCGACTCGCGGTACGCCTTCAGGTCGAGGATCACGTCCCGCGGGTCCAGGTTCCGACCGACCGCGTCGGCCGGACAGGCGTCGGTACACCGGCCGCACTTCGTGCAGGCGTCGCCGTCCATCAGCTCCTTCCAGGTGAAGTCCTCGATCGACTCCGCGTTGGTGTGATCGAGGTCCGCGGGGACGTTCGGGAGCCGCGCCCCCGCCCTCTCGTCGCGGGCGACGACGTTCGCGAACGAGGAGATCATGTGGAACGGCTTCGCGTACGGGATCCACGCGATGAACGCGAACGCCAGCAGCGAGTGGCTCCACCAGACGACGCCGTAGATCGCCTCGGCGCCCGCGGGCGTCAGCCCGACCCACTGGAATCCGGCGGCCATCGCCATCCCGATGAAGCTCACCGTCTCGTCGGCCCGCGCCGGCTGGCCGACGATGCCCAGCGCCTGCACGACGAAGCCGCCGACGCCGAGCAGGAAGAGGGTCCAGACGAACGCGTCGTCCTCGAACGAGGTGTGTTTCCCCCACAGCCGCCCGTCGCGCTCGCTGTAGCGCCGGTACATGGCCATGCCGACGCCGACGACGAACAGCAGGCCGAACGCGTCGACGACGAACTGGTAGGCGAGGTAGAAGTCGCCCACCCAGAACGACTCGCCCGCGATCGGGCGGTAGACGTCGATGTCGAACCCGAGGATCGTCGTCGCGACGAGCAGAGTGAGGAAGCCCCACAGCACGAACGCGTGCATCACGCCGGTGTACGCGTCCCCGTCGAACTGGTTCTCGTTCGAGAGCACGGTCCGGGTCGCGGAGACGATCCGCGACGGGAGGTCCGACAGCCGTTCGCGGGGGTCCGCGCTCCCGCGGGCGTACGCCGCGAACCGGGCGTACACGCCGTACAGGAACACCAGGATCGCGACCGCGGCGAGCCAGTAGAACGCGGCTTTCCCCACCGGGCCGATCGTCCAGAACGTCTCCCGGGTGGCCGCCTGCAGCGGAGTCATGATCGATCAGGCGGATACGGTCCGGTTAAAACTTGCCACACCGCGGGGCCGGGGGGCCAATTGGACGCGGTCGGAGTGCGCCGCTCCGGCCTCGAACCGCGGTCTGAATGCGTCGTCCCGGACTCAGAGCGCGCCGACCAGCGCGGCCGCGAACAGGGCGCAGGCGACCGCCAGCGCGACCGCGTCCGCCCGGCCGAACGCCAGCCGCGGGAGCGTCGGATTCCACGCGAAACACCGGGCCGCGAGGGCGGTCCCCAGCCGGTCGGCGCGGCCGAACGCGCGGTTGATCCCGGCGGCGGCGACGATCCGCATCCGGTCGCGGACGGCCAGCTCGTCGCCGAGGCGCGCCCGCATCGCGTCGCGCGCGGTCAGCAGGTCGCGTTTCAGGACCGGGAGGAACCGGAACACGAGCGCGACGCCCGCCGCCAGCAGCTGCCCGGGCCTGCCGGGGACCGTGTGCTGGATCGCCGCCCGGGAGTCCCGGACCGGCGTCGACCGGACGTAGGCGGCGGCGATGAAAAGCACGAGCAGGACCCGGTAGCTCGCCAGTCCCGTGTCGACCGCGCGGCCGATCCGGAACCAGGGGGCGCCGAGCGTCGCGCCCGCGACGACCGGGGCGACGAGGAGGAACGGGAGCGCGAACCGATACGCCCACAGGTCGCGGGGGCCGCCCCCCGCGAGCCGCAGGCAGCCGACGGCGACGACCGACAGCGCCGCGAGGCCGCGCGGCGTCGTGTGCGCGAAGGCCGCGGCCGCGAACCCGAGTTGCACGAGCAGCTTCGACCGGGGGTCCAGCCGGTGTGCGAGCGCGTCGTCCGGGACGTACGCGAGGGTCACCGGCCGGTATCGACCGCGCGGTCGGTCGCCCCGCGGTCACCGCTCTCGCCGGCCTCGGCCGCCGGGACGCGCACGTCGAGCCCGGGGAGCGCCGCGGCCGCCTCCGCCGGCGGCGCGTCGACCGCGACCCGCCCGTCGGCCAGCCCGACCACGCGGTCGGCGATCCCGAACACGTCCCGCAGGTCGTGGGTGACGACGACGACGCCGGTCCCCGCCCGGCGGAGCGCGCGGAGCCGGTCGACGACCGACCGCCTCGCGGGCTCGTCGAGGCCCGTGAACGGCTCGTCGAGTACGAGGTGGTCCGGCTCCATCGCCAGCGCGCCGGCGATCGCGACGCGCTCGCGCTCGCCGCCCGACAGCGACGCGATCCGGTCGTCCTCGCGCCCGGCCATGTTGACGGCGTCGAGCGCGTCGCTCACCCGGCGGTCGATCTCGGCGTGCGACAGCCCGAGGTTCTCCGGGCCGAAGGCGACGTCGCCGCCGACGGTCGCCGCGACCAGCTGGTCGCGGGGGTCCTGGAACACCATCCCGACCGCGGTCCGGGCCGCGACGAGGTCGTCCGCGACCGGGGTCCCGTTGACGGCGACCCGGCCGGCGTCCGGCTCGACGAGCCCGTTGAACGTTCGGACCAGCGTCGTCTTCCCGGAGCCGTTCGCGCCCGCGACGATCAGGAACTCGCCGTCGGGGACCGCGAGGGAGACGTCGTCGACGGCGGTGACGCCGGCCGCGTCGCTCCCGCCGGAGCCCGCACCGCCGTACCGGCAGGTGACGCCGTCGACGTCGCTCACGGCGTCACCTCTGAGTCGCTCACGGCGTCACCTCACTCGGCCGCGATCGCGTCCGAGCGGACGATCCCGATCGCGGCGGCGATCTTCGCGCCCTCCGCCGGGAGGAACACGACGGCTCCCTGGACGGTCGCCTCGACGAGGGTGAGCTCCAGGTTCAGGTAGAGGCCGACGACGCCCATCGCGTAGATGACGACCGTCCCGGCGGTCATCGCGCCCACGAGGACCGGGACGGAGACGGCGTCGAGGTCGCGGAGGTCGCCGCCGCGGTGGACGATCGCGCCGACGAGCGCGGCCGCGATCGGGTACGACCAGAGGTAGCCGGCGGTCCCGCCCACGAGCTCCACGAAGCCCGCGGAGCCGCCCTGGAACACCGGCGCGCCGAGCGCGCCCGCCGCGAGGTATAAGACGAGCGACGCGGCCCCCCACACCGGACCGAGGAAGATCCCGGCGAGGAAGACGCCGAGCACTTGGAGCGTCACCGAGACGGGTGACACCGGGTTCGGGAACGACACGTACGCGAACGCGCCGACGAGCGCCGCGAACAGCGCCGCGCGGGCGAGGTTCGTCGCGACCTCGTCGCCGACGAGATCCACCGACTCCGTGTTGGTTGCCATGTCTCCGCCACGCTCGTAAACCGACTTGAATATACTGGTTGACGACGACGGCGGTTCGTCGGGCTCCCGGCGTGCCCCGCGCGTTCACGCCCGCAATCCGGTAGTACCGCGTTCGAGGCGTCCGAAATCTGACGCGAGGCTTTTCTACCGGGAGCGCGTACCTGCGAGTCCATGGACGAGAAGACCGCCGAGCTCCGCGACATCTTCGTCGAGACCACCGGGTCCGACACGGTCACCGAGCGGCAGGCGGAGTCCCCCGGGACCCTCACCGACCGAGACGAGGCCGCCGTCGCCGAGCGCGTCCGCGAGCTGGTCGCCGCGATGCGCGAGCGGTACGACTTCTCGACGGACCTCGACGACGCGACCTACGCCCGGATCGCGCGCGGGCACTTCGAACTGGACGACGACGCCGCGATCGCGGCCGCGCTCGCCGAGGGCGACGCTGCCGAAAGCGACGCCGTCGACGCGTCCGAACCGGTCGACGTCGACCCCGAAACGGTCCGAGACGCCCGCTTCGACCTCCACCTCGTGCGCGACGCCGACCGCGAGGTCGACGACGCCTCGTTCGACTACGCGGACCTGAAGTCGCTCACCGCCGAAGGCCGCTCCATCGTCGACTGCGCGGCGGCGCTCGGCGCCGACCCCGACCACGTCGCGAAGTACGCGCGCGTCGCCCGCGTCGACCTGACCTCCACGCGGGCGAACGACCGCTTCCGCGACGAGCTCCGCGACCTCCTCACCGACGCCGAGATCGAAGGCAACCACGCCGAGACCGCCCGCGAGGACGGGCTGAAAGAGGCGACCGAGGATATCGAGACGGACGTCTCTTTATAAATACCCGCTCGTTGCGGGCGATACCCCACTCCGACGCTTTTCGAGGCTCGCGCACCGTTCACGCGTACTTATGAATCCCCGAATACGATACGGCGCGCCGGGTCGCGCCCGCTGGGCGCGACCCGCCCGCGAGGGAGGCGGCGGCCCGGCGCGGGCAGGCCGCGCCGGGCCGTCCGCCGAGGCTGGGGAGGCGTGAGGCCGCGGTGCTAAGTGGGTGGGACTCAAAGGGGCAGGCGCCGAGAGCGACGCAGGAGACGCAAGCACCGC
>NZ_NHPE01000028.1:0-7148 GCF_002252895.1 Halorubrum sp. Eb13
CGCGGTCGAGACGGTGAACGTCCCAGAACCGGTATCGTCGACCGCGACTCCGGCGATCGAGACCGAGTTCGGGCTCACCGACCCGCTCGGGTCGACGGCGACGCTCACGGCGGCGTCGTCGGCGGCGCGCCCCTCGTTCAGCACGGCGACATCGAACTCACCGCTCGATCCCCGTTCGATCTCGGCGGGCCCCGACAACCCGGTGAGGGTGAACACGCCTCGGGGAGCCAGCGAGGCGTTTACCTCTCGGGTCTCGTTCGCGGCGAGCGTCGCCGTCTCCGTCACGTCCGCGTAGCCGTCCGCGGAGACGGTCACGGTCCGCTCGCCGCGCGCCACCGCGAGCGAATAGCTGCCGTTCGAGTCGGCCGTGGCCGCTCTCCCGTCCGCGGTTGCCGTCGCCCCCGCGACGGGCCCGCCGTCGCTCGCGTTCGTCACCGTTCCGATCAGCGACGCTGGCTTCGGATCGAGCGCGAGGGACGGGTCCGTCGTCGCGTTCGGCCTGACGCGGATAGACGTCCGCGTCATCGGCTCGAAGTCCGGCGCGTCGACGGCGACGTCGTAGGCGTTCGGGCGGAGGTCGACGGCGTAGGTGCCGCCCTCGCCGACGTCGAGCGAGGCGACGGTTGCGTCCGTCTCCGCGTCGGTGACGGTCACGGTCGCAGTGGCGGGACGGTCGAGTCCGTCCGTCGCGTTCACGTCGCCCGAAAGCGTGCCGTTGCGGAGCGTCAAAGCGAAGTCCGCGACCGCCGCGTCTCCGGACTCGTTCAGAGTCACCGTCCGATTCGCCGGCGCGTACGTCGCGTTGCCCGCGGTGACGTTCAGACCGGTCGCCGGCGCGCTCATTGCGTACGTTCCGTCCGCGTCGGTCGTCGTCTCACCGATCGCCGCGCTCCCGTCGTTGACGACCACCGATATCCCGGGGAGCGTCGCGTCCGTCTCCGCGTCGGTGACGGTGCCGTTCACGGTGCCGACCGCGTCGGCGACGCCGACGGTCGCGTCGGCCGCGTCCTCGGACGACGCCACCGCGACCGTCGTCTCGCCCGTCGCGAAACCGCTCGGGACGGTCCCGTTCAGCGCGACCGCCGTGGCGTTCCCGGCTCCGATCGAGACGTTCGCGGCGTCGAGCACCCGCACGTCGCTCGCGTTCGCGGGGTCGGTCAGCCGGAGTTCGACGGTGCGGTTCTCGCCGCCGAGTCCGCCGACGTTCGCCACGGTCGCCGTCGCGTCGAGGCTCCCGTTTCGCTCGATGAACGCGGGCGCGCGGAGGGCCGACACCTCGTAGGAGGGCGGGTCGAGGACGTCGACCGCCGCGGTCCGGTTCGAGTCTCTCGTGTAGACGCCGTGCTCGTCGGTCGCGTTCGTCGGCGTGTCGCTCGGGACGACGTACGTAAACGAGACGGTCGCGCTCTCGCCCGGAGCGAGCGAGACGTTCGCCTCGTCGCCGACGGCGCCGTCGAACCGATACTCGACGGCACCGACTCCGGGGTCCGAGCCGGTGTTTTCGACCGTCGCCGTCGGTTCCAGCGTCTCTCCGGGTGCGACCTCAGTCGGCGCGTCGAAATCGCTCACCGCGAGCGTCGACCGGTTCTCCGTGACCGACGAGACGGCCGCGAACCCGTCGACGATCCCCGCGCCGTATCGCGTGTCGGGGCCCGTCGCGTCGTCCGGGTGATTCGCGGTGTCTCGAAGCGTGTCGGAGAGCTCCTCGTCGGTGACGTTCCGCGACGTCACCGAGATCATCAACGCCGCGACGCCGGAAACGTGGGGTGCAGCCATTGAGGTGCCCGTGAGATTTCGGTATCCACCGCCCGCTGCTGCCGAGTTCACCGACACGCCCGGAGCAGAGACGTCCGGGACGACGTACTGATCGGGCCAGTCAGACGGAGCATCGTTTCCCCACGCACTGTCGGTAGATACGTTTTCGCCGCCCGAAAAGGAAGGGACCTCGCGGTCGGAGTCGACAGCCCCGACGCCGAGGGTGTCGTATATGTTACCCGGAGAGCTCGACGGCTCTAAGTCGCGATTCCCGGACGATGCGACGACGATCTTCCCGGCGTCCCGCGCGTTTCGGACCGGCTCGATCATGTCGGCGGCGTACCCGTCTGCACCCAGACTCATTTGCAAAACGTCGACTTCGGGGTCCTCTGACGCGTGTTCCATGCCGGCAACGACCCGTGTGAACGTCGCGTTTCCGCCGTCGTCGTCGAACACTTTGACACCGTGGAGCGTCGCCGCCGGCGCCACGCCGATCGCCGTCCCGCTCTCGTTACCACCGGCGACCGTTCCGGCAACGTGGGTACCGTGACCGTTACCATCTGACGCGTCGCTGACGTTGTCACTCACGAGATTCCCGTCCGTGTCGTACTCCGCCCACCCGCTCACTGTCAGGTCCGGGTGGTTCGGGTCAATTCCCGTGTCGATCACGGCAACGGTCGCGCCCTCGCCACGGGTTCCGAACGTCTCCCAGACCTCGGGGGCACGTACCATCTCGACGCCGTACGTCGCGTTCGTCGCCGTCGAACCGGCAGAGACGGTACCGGCCGTGGGGCCCGCGGGAGAATCGAGGGCGCCGGCTCCGGCTCCGCCGTCCGCGGTCGCCGCCGAGTCGAGTTCCATCCGGAAATTCTCGTGAACGCGCTCGACGCCGCGCACGTCGAGGAGGCGCTCGACCGCGACGCTCTCGGTGTCGGCCGTGACGAGCATCGCGTTCGCGAGCCAGAAGCTCCGCTCGACCGTGACGCCGGGCTTCCGCTCTGCGAACCGTTCGAAGCTTCCCTGCGCGGTCGCGGCGTTCGTCTTGAGCTCGTCAGTCCCGATCCGGCCGCCGTCGGCGGCGCGGCGCGCTCCGGTCCCGGCGTCGTCTCCGAAGCGCACCACGAGCTCAACGGTGCCGTTCGCCGACCGCAGTCCGGGACCCACGGCGTCGGACGACGCCGCCCCGAGCGACGTCGGCGTCGCGGGCGGAGTTGCCGTCGCCGGCGCCGGCGACGGCGAGGGAGCGGGGGACGTGGAGGCCGCGTCGACGCCGACCGCGGGGCGGTCGACGGCCGCTTCGCCGAGCCCGCCGGCCGCCGCCGCCGCGGGCGCGAGGGCGGCCGCGAGGACGCAGGCGACGACGAGCAGGACGGTCGCTCGTCCGGGTCGACCCGCTCCGTTACTCATTACGTATTAGGACGGTAGGAAGGGCTTAATTCCCCCGACCGGCGCGCCGCTCAGGCGTCCGCGCCCTCGGCGAGCCCGTCGGCGACGATCCGGAAGGTGACGGAGTCGCCGGCGGGCTTCGAGCGGTGTTTCTCAAGCGTGGCCCGGCGGTTCCCGCCGCGGAACCTGTCGACGCGGAGGATCGCCCCGGTCCAGTGGTTGAGCGTGTTGCCGCCGAGCGCGCGGTCGCGGTCGGAGTCGGGGTCGGTGAACACCTGGTTCGTGATCACGACGGCGATGTCGTGGCGGCGCGCCAGCGAGAGGAGGTGCGTCACCTGCTTGGCGACCTTCCGGAGCGACTGGCCGCCCTCGGTGTCGCCGGCGCGCTCCAGCCGGTAAAACCCCGTCGCGGAGTCCAACACGATCAGCTCGACCTCCTCGGCGAGCTCCTCAGCGTCGCGGACCGCCTCCCGCTGGTCGTCGAAGTCGTACGCCTCGGAGATCACCAGCCGCGACGCGATCTCCTCGACCGCGTCGTCGACGTCGGGGTCGTCGGCCCGCCCCGCGGCGAGCTGCTCGAACCGGTCGATCGAGAGCCCCTCGGTGTCGATGTAGAGGGCGCGGTCGCCGCCGGCGGCGACCTCGACCGCCGCGGCCAACGCGAGGTTCGTCTTCCCGGCCGCTGGCGGGCCGTACACCTGCGTGACGACCCCGCGCTCGAAGCCGCCACCCAACAGGTCGTCGACCGGCCGACAGCCGGTCGGGATCGGATCGCTCACTGTGAACCGTCTCGCCCGCACTCGTATTTAAACGGTCGATCCCGGCGTCGTCGAGCGTGGGTAAACGGTCGAGCACCGTCGCTCGTCGGGAAAAATAAGCGTGAAAGAACGGAACGGTCGCCGGTCTCGGTGACCGGCGACGGGGTCCGGTAGTGCGTGCGGACGCGGCGTCCGCGGTAGAATCGTTAGTTGCGCGTCAGGTTCGTCGCGCGGGGTCCCTTGGGGGACGACTCGATGTCGAACTCGACCTCCTGACCCTCCTCGAGGTCCGGGCCGCCGACGTCTTCCATGTGGAAGAACACGTCCTCGTCGTCGTCGAGATCGCCGTCGTCAGTCGAAATGAAACCGTAGCCGCCAGTGTCGTTGAAGAAGTCAACCTTACCGTTTGCCATTGCAACCAAACAGACGGGCGTTTGGGGGATAACGCTTGCGAGGGTCGTGGTACCACGACCGTCTCGGCGCCCGTCGGTCGCGTCGGCGTCGTCTTAGACGCCAAGACCCGGTTCTTCGACGCTTCCGCCGCCGTCGCCGCGCGGTGCGACCAGTCGCGGGGTTCATTTACGCGCGAGGACGTAGGTCGGCGTATACACATGGATCGTCGCACCTATCTGCGGTCGCTCGCGGCCGGGACCGGCGTCGGCGCGACCGTCGGGACCGCCGGCTGTCTCGGCGTCCTCGGCGACTCGGGCGCCGAGGGAACCGTCCTCGGCCCGCCGGAGCGGGACCTGAGCGAGGCCGTCCACCCGAGCTACGGCGACGAGATGCCGAATTTTACCGTTCCTGACCCGCTCACGGGCGACGAGGTGTCAGTCGCCGACTTCGAGGGCGAGCGCGCCGTCCTGTGGACCTCGTTTTACACGAACTGCCCGGACGGCGTCTGCCCGGCGCTCATCCTCCGGCTCCGGCGCGCGCAGGCGGTCGCCGCCGAGGAGGGGTACGGGGACGAGTCCGCCTTCCTCGCGCTCACGTTCGACCCCGAGCGCGACATCGCCGAGGTCCTCCGCGAGTACGCCGGCCAGCAGGGCGTCGACCTCGACGCCGGCAACTGGCACTTCCTGCGACCCGAGAGCTACGAGCGCGCGCAGGAGCTGATGGACGAGGACTTCGGGCTCGTGATCGAGAAGCGGGACGCCGACCAGTACGAGAACCTGGAGTACCAGTTCCCCCACTACGGGCTTATCCTTCTCGCGAACAAGCGGGGGATCGTCGAGCGCGCCTACCCGCGTGGCCCGCAGACGGACATCGAACGGCTCGTGAGCGACTTTGAGCGGGTGGTCACCGCGTGAGGCGCCGCCACCTCCTCGCCGGACTCGCCAGCGCGGGTGCGCTCGGCGGGGCCGGAGTCGTCGCGTCCGGGAGCGCGCCCGCGGTGCTCGGGAGCGGGGACGCGCACGAACCGATCGAGCCGACGACGCTGCCGACGGTCGACGCGCCGGGAAGCCGCGACGGCGAGGCGACGCTTCCGGCGCCCGATCGCCCGACGTTCATCGACTTCTTCGGAACGTGGTGTCCCCCGTGCGCCGAGCAGATGCCGGCCCTCGCCGAGGCCCACGACCGGATCGGCGACGAGGTGCTGTTCGTCTCGGTGACGACGGAGGACGTCGGCGGCGCGGTCAGCGAGGAGACGGTCGCCGACTGGTGGCGCGAGCACGACGGCGACTGGCTGGTCGCGGCCGACACGACCGCCGAGCTCGCGGCTCGGCTCGGCGTCGGCGGCTATCCGAGCGCGCGCGCCGTCGACGCGACGGGGCGCGTGCGCTGGGCGACGTCAGGGACCCACACCACGGAGGAGTTCGTGAACGGGATCGAGCGGGCGCTGGACCGATGAGGGGACGAGCCGACAGATGACCGACGTCTCGCTCGCGACGAACGTCCCCTTCGCCGTGACCGCGGGCGTGGCGACGTTCTTTTCTCCGTGCGCGTACCCGCTGTTGCCGGGGTACGTGGGCTTCTACGTGAACTCCGTCGACGCCGAGGCCGCCTCCGTCTCCGGGGCGGGCTTGCGCGGGGTCGCGGCCGCGCTCGGCGTCCTCGCGACGTTCGCGCTGCTCGCGGGCGCGACGGTGCGGATCGGGTACTCGACGCTGTCGAACATCACCGTCTTCGAGACGCTCGTCGGCGTGCTGCTCGTCATCTTCGGGCTGCTCGTGGTCGCCGGGCGCGCCCCGTCGGTGTCGCTCCCGCTGCCGAAGCGGCGGTCGAGCGTCTTCGGGTTCGGGGTGTTCGGCGCGGGGTACGCGCTGGCCGGCGCGGGCTGCGTCGCGCCCGTGTTCCTCGGCGTGGTCGCGCGGGCCATCGCGCTTCCCGGCGACGCCGCCGTCCTGATCCTCTCCGTGTACGCCGGCACGGTCGCCGTCCTGATGGCCGCGACGACCGTCGCGACGGGGGTGGGACTGATCGGCAACGCCAACCGCGTGATGGCCCACGCGGGCGCCCTGAAGCGGGTCGCCGGGGCCGTGATGGTCGTCGCCGGGATCGGCCAGCTGTACCTCTCGCTGGTCGTCTACTGAGAGGCCGTCGCCGACCGTAGTACCGGCGGCACACGAGCGGGTTGTCAGCGGCGGACGGGCGAGCGGGTTGTCAGCGGCGGACGGGCGACCGATGTCGGGGCGCCGAGACGGTGACCCGGACCCGTCCACGCGTGAGACCACCAACATTCATATTCGATAGCGAGGAAGTGTCATCCAGCCGAACCGGGCGGCGCGCGGCCGTCCACGATGGTTCGGTCCCCGCATCATGAACCTAGATCAGTTCACAGCCGAGAACGCACCGACGGAAAGCGCGGAACCGTTCCAGCGCGAGAACAGCTACACCCTCGACGTCGACGTCGACGGGACCGTGATGGCGAAGGCCGGATCGATGATCGCGTACACCGGCGACGTCTCGTTCACGGGGAAGGCCTCCGCCGAGGGCGGGATCACCGGCTTCCTCAAGGAAGCGGCCACCGGCGAGGGGACGCCGATCATGGCCGTGGAGGGCCGAGGTCACGTCTACTTCGCCGACGCCGGGAAGAAGGTACAAGTCGTCGAGCTCGACGCCGGCGAGGCGATCACGGTCAACGGGGAGGACGTCCTCGCCTTCGAGGAGAGGCTCTCCTACGAGATCAGCACCATCGACAGCCTTGCCGGCTCGCTCGCCGGTGGGTTCAGCAACGTCTACCTCGAGGGACCGGGCTACGTCGCGCTCACCACGCACGGCGATCCGATCGTCTTGGAGACGCCGGTCGCG